>NZ_UWOT01000020.1:0-35113 GCF_900604535.1 Romboutsia sp. Marseille-P6047 | reverse complement strand
CCACTGCTGCCTCCCGTAGAAGTTCCGACAGTGTCTCAGTTCCAATGTGGCCGATCACCCTCTCAGGTCGGCTACTGATCGTCGCCTTGGTAAGCCGTTACCTTACCAACTAGCTAATCAGACGCGGGTCCATCCTATACCGCCGGAGCTTTGATATTTCTACCATGCGATAAAAATATGTTATCTCGTATTAGCGTACCTTTCGGTACGTTATCCGTGTGTATAGGGCAGGTTACCCACGCGTTACTCACCCGTCCGCCGCTCACTTCCGAAGAAGTTCGCTCGACTTGCATGTGTTAGGCACGCCGCCAGCGTTCATCCTGAGCCAGGATCAAACTCTCAAATAAAAGTTGTCCATTGCTCAGCTAATCATTATCTGAATATCTGGCTTGGTTGTTTGTGTTTAATTCTTAAATAAGAATTAGTTATATAAATTAACCTACTGTTTAATTTTCAAAGTTCATTGTTTCGACTTATTAATCTTAACAAGTTATTTAAATCTTGTCAACACTTTCTTTCACTTTTTTCGTCCGTATCTCTTGGACAAGTAATACTTTACCACCATAAGTAATATTGGTCAATACTTTTTTTAAAGTTTTTTAATATTATTTTTTTTATAGTCTTTAAGCTAATATTTCACTCTAATATTTATGGATTTTAAATCACAAAAAACTATATACAAAAATTTATTAATTGTAATTATATTGTCTTACTATTTAATCAAAACACCTTACTTTTATTAATATAACGTAAAAAAAATAGACTGCATTTATACAGCCTATGTCTAAGGGGTTTATTGCTAATTGGGTTTATAAAGGAAATTTTATATTGTGAACATTTTCGTTTACACAAATTAAAAATAATGTCGATTCCTACTGTCTATTTCATCGTATTTTTGTCACTTCTTGTTGACTATATGTATATATTAGTTTATTTCTTTATGTATGTCTATAATATAAATTATTTTTTATATATATTTTTTACTTTCTACCTTTAACTCTTCAAAACTTAAATAAACTAAATTTTTTATTAACTTTCTTCTTATATATATATCATCATATTTTTTTATTATATTATTTCTTACTAATCCAAGTAATTTTATATAATCCTCGTAACTATCATCATATTGCTCTTCTAATTCTGACTTTATCTTTTTAGATAGAGATGGACTCTTTCCTCCTGTAGATACACTCAATAGTAAATCACCTCTTTTTATATAAGAAGGTACAATATAATTAGATAATTCTATATTATCAACTACATTTACAAGTTTATTGTGTTCATTACAGTACTTACCTATCTCATAGTTAACGTCTTTATTATTTGTAGCTGCTACAACAATCGAACTATCTTGTATATATTCTTCTTTATATACATCTCTTATTAACTCAACTTTACCTTCTTTTTCTAGTGTACAAAACTTCTCTAAAAATTTTGGTGAAATAACTTTTATCTTATTTCCAAATTCAATAAAGTTATTACACTTTCTATAAGCAATTTCCCCACCACCAATTACTATTATTTTAAATTTATCTATTTTCAAATTAATCGGGTAAAACATTATTTTCTCCTCTCTACACAATTATTTATATACTTACAAGAATTATATCAAAAAGAAAAAGTATATATAAAATATAAATATATTTTAGTTCAATATTTTATTTTATAATTATTTTAAATTAAAATTTTTTTAAATTTCAATATTTTATTTCTTTTTATAGAGTCAAGTTTTTTCAATGCATTCAATGTTTTTTTTATGTATTTTTTGCCAACTTTTCTGTTGATAACGTTTTCTATGGTGGCATTTTTCGACATTTTTAGTTTGCATTTTTATTAACATGATGATACTATACTCTTTACTGCGAGTTCACAAGAGTATTTTTGTTATTATTTGTCGGTTTATTTATTTCTTGTGATTATCGCCTGACAATTTTATACTTAAAAAGGAGATAGTTTCAATGAGCAATTCAAAAAAGAAATTTGCTGCTGGTTGGAAAGTTGTTATAGCATGTATGCTTATACAAGCTATACCTTATGGTGTAATAGCTAACTTACAACCTCAATTTATGTACTATGTTGTTTCTGACCAAACGTTAGGATTCACTATGGCAAGCTTCTCTCTAATATTTACAATAGGGACATTAGTTTCTGCTATAGGTTCACCAATAGTTGGTGGTTTATTTAAAAAAATAAGTCTTAAACCTTTATATATAGCTGGTGCTATATTAGGTTGTGGTGGATTTGCTGCCTTCTCAATGGCAACAGCTCCATGGCAATATTATTTAATAGCAGGTGTTATGCAAGTTGGTGCTGCTATAATATCAGCATTAGGTATACCTCTATTAATAAACGCTTGGTTCGATGAAGCAAGTAAAGGTAAAGCATTATCTACAGCTATGGCTGGTGGTGCTATAGGTAATATATTCTTACAAGGTTCTTCAGTTGCCCTAATCAAGGCTGTTGGATTTAAACAAGCTTACTTAATATTTGGTCTTGTTGGTTTAGTTGTTGCTTTACCAATAATATTATTCATGTTAAGAATGCCAAAAGATTCTTCTGAAGTTGTAAGAAGTAAAGATGCTAAAGAAGAAAATAACGAAGAAAGCTTAAGCTTGGGATACACTGTTGCAGAAGCTATGAAAACTAAAGGATTTAAATTCCTTGCTGGAGGATTCTTCTTCGTTGGTATATATGTTGCTGCATTATCGGTACAATATCCTGCTTACTTACATCTAAATCATGATGTGAACACAGGTATAATAGGATCTGTATTCGCTATATGTTCTCTTGCAGGTACTATAGTTGGTGGTAACCTATTTGATAAATTAGGACCATTTAAAACCGTAGCAATAGCTGGAGTAATAGTTCTTATATCAAACTTATCATTAATATTTGCAATAGATGTAACTCCTCTTGCTTACGTATTCGCAGTAGCTAAAGGTTTATCTATATTTGCATATACAATGGGACCAGCTTTACTTGTTGGTAAATTATTTGGAAATAAAGAATATGCTGGTGTGCTAGGTATGGTTCAATTGGTGTTCGGTATCGGATTCGCTGCAGGTTCATCAATATTCGGTTTAGTTGTTGATAAAATGGGATACGGTGTTGCTTGGTGGTCAATAGTAGTTGCTGTTATATTAGCTTATGCTGGTATATTAAGCGCTATAAGAGTTATGGATAAATTAAATAAAGATAATCAATCTGAAAGAGTGGCTGCTTAATTGTATAAAAAAAGGACTTTGTTAACTTAACAAAGTTCTTTTTATACATTTACCTTTTTTGATGTGGTGTTGAATTATTCATAGAATTATTACTACTTACAAAACTATGAATCATCATTTTTTGATATATAGGTTGAGTTGGAGCAATCCACACTTTCCCTTGACCAGAAAATGTATTTAGAAATCCTTCACCATTTATCGCAGAACCAAATAAACTCTTATCTGATTTAGTAACTGAAAAATTCACACCACTAGTTCTAGCTATCGCAAAGTTTCCATCTACTTTTAATACTTCATCTTCATTTATATCACATTCTATAATTTCTTCTTTAGGTACATCACATTCTAAAATAACTACACCAGTTCCTGATATTTGAACTTGAAAAAATCCTTCACGACCTAATATAGTTGAAGATATATTTCTTTGTGCAATTCCTTTAACCTCAATTTCTTCTGAACAACAATAAAACATACCTTTATCTACTATAATACTTTCATTTTTTAATTCCATTATTATATAGTGTTTATATGATGGCTCTAAGAGTATTTCACCAGTTCCTGTATATACGGGCTTTATAGCACTTTCATTTGTGATAGATCCTGATACCGCCTTTTTTAATAATCCACTAACTCCACCAATCTTACTTTTAACATGTATATCTCCTTTGTAATAATACAAAGCTCCTGATTCTGTTTTTACTGAACTCTCATCTAATCTAATTCTTATCTGTTTTATTTTTAAACCTACTTGATTAGCAAAGAATAAAGCCATTGCAGTTTGAACACTTTGAGCACCCTTTAAGCTATCATAAGCAATCACTTCAAATTCAACTCCATCACAGCGTATACTGTCAATTACTTTTATGTTGTCTTCTAACATAGCTATACTTCTCTTTCTATTTTATACTTAACTTGATTGGTTTAAATTATTATATCCAATTGCTTATAAATATATTAAACTAGATATTTATTTTCTATATTTAAAGTATTTTGAATTTAACTTTTTCTATAGGTTATTATATTAGTATCAAGATTTTCCTTTCATAATTTGAATTAACGTGATATATTTCTAGTATGTTACTTTTAGGAGGATTAATATGAATTTTATAACAAAAGAAGAATTATTGCAGAAAGATTTAGTATCTAAATTTTCTGTAGTAGATGGAAATTTAATAATAGAAGAAGGTTCTGAGTTTAAATCTAACTTTGAAACTGGAGATATCGTAACTTATAAATCAGATTCTAAAAAAATTGGTGTTGTATCTTTTATAGATGAAGACGAATTGACTATAAATTGGAATAATAGTTCAGAAACTACTGAAACTATTTCTGACTTACTAATTGTTCCTCCTACAATAGGATTATGCTTAATAAAAAATAGTAACCTTGTAGAACTATGGGAGGAATTATCTAATGGAAAAAGTGAAAGCTTTGACTTAAAGTGTATTTACTTAAAGGATCAAGTAATAAATGAAGTTCCTTTTATTAAAGCATTTAAGAACACAAATACCCTTGTTGATAAAAAATTCAAAAGAGGATTTACACTTTATAGAAAATTTGGTAATAACCAAATTTTCAGAACAAATTTATACACTATTTGTAATGATAAAATAAAATTAGATAATTCAAGATTTGTTTATTACTTATTAGAAGATCATGTAGTTTATTATTTAGGCATTGATTTAGATACTAATGATTTAGGTGTTTATTTATTTAATAGATAATAAGTTAAACTAAAATAGCTTAAAATTCAATCAGATTGGATTTTAAGCTATTTTCATCTTGTCAACTATCATTTATGTGTAAATAATATTTAATCTCTTTGTTTCAGCTTCTATCAGTTAATAACTACAGTTGTATCTATAGGTATATTGTCATAAATCCATTTTGCATTATTCGTATCTAACCTTATACATCCATGACTTATAGCAACACCTAACCTATCATCATATATTTCTCCAGTGTTTATATCATATAATATAGAATGGTAATAGTATTCACCAATTATATTTACTGCATATTTTACAAAAACTCTACTTCCTTCTGATGTTATAGCATCATATTTTACCCCTATAGAAAAAACGCCTTTTATTGTAGGTGTTGATGGTTTTCCTACTGTACAACTCCATTTATATAATAATTCCCATACATCATCTTCTCTTTCATATACATAAGTCATTCTTTCTTTAATTGATGTAACTAACAAGTAATTAGTCAAACTTTTAATTTTATTATCATTCACAAACTCAGTCATATTTATATTAAATTTATTGTAATTTAATATACGATTATATTTTATACTATCTTTATTTTTATAATGATTAGATATTCTACTATGATCAACTTCTAACATATTTTCTTTTTTAGATAGCATAATATCCTCCTAATAAATTAGTAATTAAAAATTATATTCTAACCTGCCATATTTTATATTTAAAATGATTAAATATCCATAAATATTCTTTAGTCAATATAATCTATAATTAATATTATATTTATAAACTTTTTTCATTAAAGTTTACTATATCTTCGCCTGTGAGAATTAATATATCACCATTTTGGATAATTGTAGAACCCTTAGGTAGTATAGTATCTCCTTTTCTCTTTATCATAATTATCAAAATATCATCTCCTATCTCTGCATCTGATATAGATTTATTTACACATGTATTTTTCTCAGTTATAGCTACTTCTATTATTTTTTTATCAATATCACCAGAATAATCATTGAACGTTTTTAGTACCCTAGTGTTCTCATCTACTAAATCTAGTTTTTTTGCAATCTTAGGTAATAGTGTGCCTTGAATAGCTACAGATAATAGTGCTACAGAAAAGACAACATGAAATATATCACTCTTTATAAAAACACCATAAGTTATAGCATATATAGCAAAAACTATCGATGCTGCTCCCCTTAATCCGACCCAAGAAATAAATATCTTTTCCTTTAGTGAATATTTAAATTTATGAAGTACTATAAATGTAGCTAATGGCCTTGCTATAAAAATCATAAAAATTGAAATTGGTATTGATATTCTAATTATATTAATTAATTTTGAAGGGAATGATAAAAGTCCTAATATGAAAAATAAAGCAATTTGCATTATCCATGAAATACAATCTAAAAATTTAAATAAACTTTTCTTATATGGTATTTTACTATTTCCAATAATTATCCCACACATATATACACTTAAATATCCATTTCCTCCTATGTATTCACTTAATGCATAAGATAATATTGCTATGGCCGTTATGAAAATAGCATAAAATCCTTTTATCTCAAAGTTTAGTTTTTTAATTAAATATATAGATACTTTTGCTAATAAAATACCTACTACTATACCAAATATTATTTGTTTTATTAAAAGTATAGTTAAATTAGATAAACTTCCATTTTCCATTAAAGTAAGTATTGCTAATGTAAGCATATATGCAAAAGGATCATTGCTACCGCTTTCTACTTCTAATAAAGAAGCTAAAGAACCTTCTAGGTTTAACTTTTGAGAACGAAGTATTGCAAACACTGAAGCAGCATCAGTAGAAGCAACTATTGATCCTATAAGCAAACCTTCTAATAAAGTTGTTCCTAGTATCCAATGAGTGAATAAACCAGTAAGAATTGCTGTTATTAGTACACCTAAAGTTGACATTAATATGGAAGGCATAGCTGATGGTTTTGCCATGTTCCAATTCGTTCCAAAACCACCGTAAAACATTATCAGTACCAATGCTATTGAGGATAACTCCTTAGTTAATCTATAATCTGAAAAGTAAATCCCTACAATCCCATCCGATCCAAATAACATACCTAATATAATAAAAACTAATAATATAGGAACTCCAAATTTATATAGTAATTTACTAGAGGTTATAGATATTAATAAAACAAATCCACTTATAATCATCAATTCTATCATAAGATATTTCCTCCTATTCTATAAAATACTTTGATATTTAACTTAATATAATTTATTTTATTATAGAGGATATAAAATTGTTCAATTGATAATTAAGCAAAAATCTCTCCTTATTTGTACCAAATATAAAGAGAGATTTTTATAGTAGAATTAAGTATTATTTTTTTAATATTTTTATTGCTACAGTTTTAAACGATGGCTCTTTTGAAAAAGGATCATAAACACTAGGTGTTAATGAATTTGTTTCTATATAATGTATAGGAGCATATAATTGATCTTCTTTTACCATATCATTTATCTTTACATCAAATTTAGCTCTTGAATTATTTATAGATTCAATAATTACATTTTCATTTTCATTTATCTTTAACTTTGATGCTAACTTAGGATTCATATATACATATGCTTTTTCAGGCCATGTCTTTAACTTATCAGGTATTTCTCTAGTTCTTATACTTGTATGCCATTGACCTACACTTCCTCTTCCTGAGTTAAGTATATATGGAAATTCATCATACTGTGCTACGGGATTTTTTGATATATCGCCAAATAAAAACTTAACCTTTTTTGATGGGGTATAGTATTCACCATTTTCATAAAGTCTTCTTTCATCTTCTTCAAGTGCTTCACTTTCTCTAAATGGCCATTGAATTCCTCCCGAACCAGTTCTATCTTCACCTTCTAATAGCTCATAAGTAATACCAGTTATATCACATGGCATTCCCTTTGAACATTTTTTAAGTAATTCAAAGGTATCTTTCGGTGTCTTCCAATTATCTAATAATTTGCCCATCCCTAATGCTTTACCTATATTAAATATTATCTCATAATCAGTTAATTCATCTTCTTCCTTCGGTATAACCGGATTGACTTTGGATACTCTTCTCTCTAGGTTTATTAGAGTCCCTTCTTTTTTAATAATTGGTACAGATGGCAAAAATAGGTCACTTAACTTTGATGTATGTGTATCTGCATATATATCTTGAACAACTAAAAATTCAAGATTTTCAGCAGCCTTTTTAAACTCTGAGTTATTAGTCCATGAATGTCTAGGATTTGTTCCTATTACCCATAAACCTTTTATCTCACCAGCTATAGCTTTTTCAACTATTACATTGTATGGTATAGTCGCTTTTGTAGCTAATAAACTTTCATTTACTTCTAATGCCTTTGATACGGCTTTTCTTCTTAATATATCATCAAAATCTCCTCCACCAAATAATCCAGTAGTATTACTAAACGCCCTTGATCCCATGGCATTACTTTGTCCGGTTAAAGAATTAGCACCTGTTCCTGGTCGTCCTATATTTCCAGTCATTACAGCCAGGTTTATTATCGCTTGTGCCGTTCGAACGCCTTCATAGCTCTGATTTACCCCCATTGTCCACCAAAAAGATACTCTTTTTCCATCATGTATAGTTTTTGCAAGATTTAATATTCGCTCTTTTGATATACCTATTTTTTCAAAAGAATTTTCTGGAGTAAATTTACTTACATGATTTTTAAACTCTTCAAACCCTTCTGAATACTGTTTAATATACTCCTTATCTATCCAATCATTTTCTATTAATACATTAGCTAATGTATATAATAATGTTAAATCTCCTTTTGGTTTAATATCAATCCATTCATCAGCATACTTAGCTGTTTCAGACTTTCTAGGATCAATTACTATAATCTTAGCATCCTTATTTTTTCTTACGCGCGCCCAAAAAACAGGGTGCGCTATAGCTGGATTTGAACCAATAAAAATTATAGTATCTGAAAGTTCTGCATCTTTTAATGTATAAGGTGGGGCATCAAATCCAAAACTTTGTTTGTGAGCTACTACAGAAGTTGCCATACATTGTCTTGTATTTCCATCTCCAGGTATTTTCATAAAGTTTCTAGCTACATGTCCAAGTAAGGCTATTTCTTCAGTAGTGATTTGTCCTGTACTTATAAATGCAACGCTTTCTGTTCCATATTTTGATTGAATATCACTCATTTTTTTTGCAAATAATTCAAATGCTTCATCCCATTCTATCTCATTTCTATTACCACTTTCATCTCTTAATAATGGTTTTTTTGTAACTTCACCTTTAATCTGCTCTTTATCTAAATTTAAACCTTTTATACAAGCAAGACCTTTGTTGACAGGATAGTTTTTAGTTGGAGAAACTTTAGTAATTTTATTATCTTCAACGTAAAAATCAAGATTACATCCTATAGAACATATATTACAAGTTGATTGAATTTTTTTCATATATTTACATCTCCACTTTTTTTAAGTAATATTTAATCTTCCTTAAAATTATTTCTCAACATTGTCATAAAATTAAATATAACAAATGTAATTATTCCAGTTGTAATAAAAATTTGTATTCCTGAAATCTCTTTTATTATTACTGATAAAATTTTATATCCTTGTTTATCTAAAAAACCTGAAATTTTTACTGATGCTACTATGCCTATAGGCATTGGGAATGTTAATCCTGCAAATCCAGGAGAAAACTTATATTCAAAAAATTTAGGTAGTTTATATAAAACAAAAGCCAAGGATAGCAATACTACAATATATAATAAATATAACAATGTATTATTTGGATTTCTAATAATATTAATATAACTTACTACACATAAGCTTGATGGTGCTAATACTATAGCTTGTATATGATATGCGTCATCTTTTATTTCATATTTAAGTAGCCTATATATCATAAAAGGCATTATTATAAATAAAATCGTAATTCCATAATACACAATTATCTTGCTTATCATAGGTTCATTCATACTAATTCCAACAACTGTGGATACCATTATTCCGTTATATGTAACAAACCAGCTTGGTATAAAGGTAAGTATATTAAATTTTTTTATAACATTTCTATAAGTAAATACAATTATGTGTAGTGCATGTAGTATAATTCCAATAAACCAAATATATTTTCCCAATACTATATTAAACTCAAATATATAACTTCCTATTATCATAATTAGCATTGTTATACCTGAGTATAAACTTGCTAGTATTGTATTAGAATATTCATTACTTACAATATTAATATTTGTTGCTATTTTTAATAAGTAAAGAAACAAAACTATTATTGATACAGCTATACTTATATGTATTACCCATGAAAATCCTAATAATAAATATATATTAGACAATGTACATAATCCTACAAATGTAGGTACAATCGCTATTGGTATTTTACTTAGCCTTTTTTTAAACTCTCCATTTATGTTTTTATCTCCTCCTTAGAACTAGTTTTATGGTTTACTATATTATGAGTAATTTTAGGATTAAACATAATTTGCTATTTTAAATAAATTTATGCTATTTTAATATACCTCAGTTAATATTTAATTTGTCTCAAATATATTCTGCAAAATACAAAAAAATATAGTGTTTTTTAATTATATATAGGTGTATTGAATACACTAGACTTTATAAATTTACGTAATAAAAAATGACCTATAAATATGTCATTCAAACTTAAAACTCATATATTATAATTTTTCCATCATATATTCTTTATATCCTGAATCTTCATTTACTTCTTCTTTAATTATTTTAAAACCTCTATTAATATAAAATTCTACAGATTTTTTATTATCTTTATATACTGATAAATTTAATTTTTTATATTTATTAACTATATAATTTATTAGCTCTTACCTATACCATTGCCTTGAGCATCTATATCAACAAATAGTGATCCTATAAATGCCTTATCGATTACACTTATAAATCCCTTTATATCTCCTTGATCTTCATATACAAAAGTTTCTGATATAGGTATATATTCATTTTTTACAGTATTATAATTACCTTCCCAATATTCTTTAGATATAAAATCATGTGCTTTTATAGTGCTTTTTATCCATATATCCATTATTTTATCTATATCTTTATTTTCCATATTTCTTATCATATCAATTATCTCCTCCTAAAAACACTCTCTGTATTTAATATTATTATCTATTGTTAGTAGACACTAAGTAATCAACACATATAAATATACCATGATAATTTTATTAAAATAAAAAAGATATTAGTAATTTACTAATATCTTTTTTATTTTAATGTTGTATATTATTATTCATTAATAAAGTTTTTCCATTAACTTATCCTCTTATTAGTTTTGCTAAATCTTTAGCAAAGTAAGTAATTATTATATCAGCCCCAGCTCTCTTAATAGACATCACTGATTCATAAATAGCACCTTCTGCTAAAATACCATTCTTAACAGCAGACTTAAGCATTGCATACTCACCACTAACATTATATGCTGCAAGTGGTAAATCGAAATTATCTTTAACTCTTCTTATAACATCTAAATATGAAAGTGCCGGCTTAACCATAAGAATATCCGCACCTTCTAAAACATCTAACTCAGCTTCAATAAGTGCCTCATTAGAATTAGCTGGATCCATCTGGTAAGTCTTTCTATCACCAAAACTAGGAGCAGAATTAGCAGCTTCTCTAAATGGTCCATAGAAAGTTGATGCATACTTAACACTATATGCCATAATGCCTATATTCTCAAAACCAGCTTCATCTAGACCTTCTCTAAGTACACCAATTCTACCATCCATCATATCAGAAGGAGCAACCATATCCGCACCAGCTTTAGCGTGACTAACTGCAATCTTAGTTAAGTACTCTAGAGTAACATCATTTTTTACATATCCATTTTCATTTAAGATTCCACAATGACCATGGCTAGTGTACTCACACATACAGACATCAGTAATAACATTAATCTCACTGTCAATTTCTTTTATCTTTCTAATAGCTCTTTGAATTATTCCATTATCATTATAAGCTTCACTACCACAAGCATCTTTTTCATGATCATGAGGTATACCAAATAATATTACATGTTCAATTCCTAAGTCTTTTATTTCTTTTATCTCATCTTCTAACATATCTAAAGAAAAATGATATACATCTGGTAAAGATGAAATTTCATTTTTTATCCCTTCACCCTCTACTATAAATAAAGGATAAATTAAATCTTCTACATTTAGCTTTGTTTCTCTCACTAAATTTCTTATAGCTTTATTTGCCCTTAATCTTCTAGGTCTTCTTAACATAATATTCCCTCCAAAAGTAATTACAATTACTTATTAGATAGTAGTAATCGCTTCTACAATTTTATCTATAGTAGCTTTTTCAGCTTCTTTGTAAACATTTATATTTAATTCTTTTGCAGTCGCTGAGGTTATTGGCCCTATAGATATTACTTTAGAACTACTTATTTTATCTAAGTTATCTTTACCTATAATTTCCACAAAATTTCTTACAGTTGAAGAACTTGCAAAAGTTATATAGTCTAACTGTTCATTCTCTAGTATATCTAAAATTTCTTCTTTTTTACTAGTATCTATTACACTTTCATAAGTATGAATTTCTTTTACAGTGCAAATTTCACTTAACTTATCAATTAAATAATCTCTAGCATTTTTAGCTCTTGGAATTAATATCTTGTCTTCTTTTCTTAGCTTATTTTTTAACTCATCAAATAAAGATTCTGCTACAAATTTTTCTGGAACTATATCAGGATTTATTCCCCTAGATTTAATTTCTTTGGCTGTAGCACTTCCAATTGCACATACTTTTATATTTGCTAGTGATCTTACATCTAAACTCATTTCTTCTAATTTATCAAAGAAAATTTCTACACCATTTTTACTCGTAAGAACTAAGTATGTGTATTCTTTTATATTATTTATTTCATTTTCTAATTCAAAATTATTATCTATTTTCTTTATTTTTATAGTAGGTATTTCTATTGGATTTCCACCTAAATCCATAATTTTTTCTACTATAGAGCTACTTTGAGTTCTACTTCTAGTAACCATTATGTTCTTACCAAATAGAGGCTTTCTTTCAAAAAAGTTTAAAGTATCTCTTAGGTTTACTACACTTCCTACTGCTATTAATGTTGGTGGCTTAATATTTTCTTTTACTGCTGTTTCATAAACATCTTCTAATGTAGAAGTTATAACCCTTTGGTTATACCTAGTTGCCCAACTTATAAGCGCAACTGGAGTATCCTTGGACTTACCTTCTTTAATTAAGTTCTCACTAATTTTCTTTAAGTTAGCAACCCCCATTAAAAATACTAAAGTACCTCTAGTATTCGCTAACGCATTCCAATTTATCTCAGGATTTTCTTTATCATCTTCTCTTAGATGTCCTGTTATTACATGGAAAGAAGATGCATGATCTCTATGTGTTATAGGTATACCTGCATAACAAAGCCCACCTATAGCAGAAGTTATTCCTGGAACTACTTCAAAGTCTATTCCTTCTTCTTTTAAAAGTTGTCCTTCTTCTCCACCTCTACCAAATACATAAGGATCTCCACCTTTAAGTCTTGTAACTATTTTTCCTTCTTTAGCTTTATCACATATTACTCTATTTATATCCTCTTGAGGCAGCGTATGATTACTAGATGCTTTGCCTACGTATATAAATTCACAATTAGGCTTAGCTTCCTTTAAGTAGTTAACATTTGCTAATCTATCATAAACTATAACATCAGCTTTTTTTATACACTCTAGTCCTTTTAATGTTAATAACTTATAATCTCCTGGTCCTGCACCTACTAAGTAAACTTTACCCTTCATAGCTTTCATACTCCTTTAAAACTAATTTTGCTAGTTCAATTCCTGTTTCTCTAGGAGAATTAAAGCTGCCTTCTAATTCTTTAATTACAAGGTTATGCCCATCCTCATCTCCAAATAATCCTGTTAGCTTAATTTTTTCGCCTTCAACGATACAATAAGCTCCCATCGGAATATGACAACTTCCATTAACTCCATCTAAAAAACCTCTTTCAGCTGCTACTTGAATTTCAGTTTCTCTATCTTTTATACAATTGATTATATTTTCAATTTCTATATCATTATCTCTTATTTCAATAGCAAGAGCTCCTTGTGCTGGTGCTGGTACCATTATATCGGTTGGAATATAGTAGCTTATATGCTCACTCATACCAACTCTTAATATCCCTGCTGCTGCAAGTACTACTCCATCTAAGTTTTCATCTTCTATTTTTCTAATTCTTGTATCTATGTTCCCTCTTATTGGAACTATTTCTAAGTCCGGTCTTTTTCTTAGTAATTGATATTTTCTTCTCTTACTACCAGTACCTATTTTTGCTCCTTTTGGCAAATCATCTATTGATTTATATCCATCTTTTAATACAAGAACATCTCTAGGGTCTTCCCTTTTAGGTATACCTGCAAATTTCAAACCTGCTGGTAAGCATGAAGGCATATCCTTCATGCTATGTACAGCTATGTCGATTTCTTTATTTATTAATTGTTGTTCTATTTCTTTTACAAATAATCCTTTATCTCCTATTTTGTCTAAAGATAAATGTTGTACTAAATCACCCTTAGTTTTGATTATCTTTACTTCAAAATCTATTTCAGGATTATATTTTTTTAACTCACTTATTACCCAGTTAGTTTGTGTAAGAGCTAGTTTACTACCTCTTGTTCCAACGACTACCTTCATGACAAAATCTCCTTATGTATAATAACTTTATCCTACTTTATTTACTAGTTTATCTAGTTGTTTTTTATTATCTTTATTTACTAGTATTGTTGAGAAGTAAGATATCTTTTCCTCTAAATGAACATCTCTTAAATCAGTATACACTACTTCACCTTCTTGAGATGAGTTACTTACTAGTATAGCACTATCTATTAAGTCAAACTTTTCTAATTTAGTTATTATTTCTTTGAAATTTTTATAAACTTTCATTAATACTATACAACTATAATTTTCTAATGCGTAGTCTATTCTTTCTTCTTCCATTGTACAAGGTATTACTATTAGTGGCTCTCTATCCATAACTAATGGGAAGTTTTGATTAGAAGCTATATTTGAAAATGAAGATATTCCTGGTATAGTTTCTACATCTATTTCATCTATAAGTCTTTCCATTATATAAACATAAGTACTATATATCATTGGGTCTCCTAATGTTACAAATCCAACATTTTTGCCACCTTTAACGTCACTTACTATTTCTTCTGCTATTTTGTTCCATGCAGCTACTTTTTCACCATCATTGAAGTTCATTGGAAAATGTCTTGATTTTATTTCAAGTCCATCCGGTAAGTATTTACTTACTATTGATAAAGCTAAACTTTCTCCGCCTTTTTTAGATTCTGGTGTATATAATATATCCAAATTTTGTATTGTTTCTACCGCTTTTACTGTTACTAAAGAACTATCTCCAGGTCCTGTTCCTATTCCATAAAATTTTGACATTTTCTCTTCCTCCTAATTGTTTAGCATATATTTTCTAATTGTTCTAATTTTGCTATGCAGTCATGTGCATGACGTACAAATTTATCTTGAATTTTAGCGTTTTCTCCCAATCCTTGTAAATATACGTTTACTTCAAATCCTTCTGATTCTAAAATAGATCTCCAAGAATCATCTTCATCACCTGCCATATCATTTATAGCATGATCTCCTGCTACTAGCATTAATGGCATTAAGTTAACTGTTTTTACATCAGTTTCCTTTAATCTTTTTATAACTTGATCAATTTCTGGGTACCCTTCTACTGTTCCAACATAAGCATTTATACCATGGTCTCTTAACATATACTCTATCGCTGGATACGCAGAGTGAGATTCATGTACTGTTCCATGTCCCATAAATACTACAGCTTCATCTAATTCCATTTTTGGTATTTGAGCTTCTATAGCTTCAACTACTTCTTTATAATCTTCTATATAAGTAAGTAGTGGTCTTCCTAATATTAATTTTTTAAACTTATTCTTATACTCTTCTATTTGATCTTTCAGTTTGTTGAATTCTTCACCACATATTATATGAAGAGTTTGAACTATAACTTCTTCATATCCTTCTTCATGTAATTTATCTAAGGCTTGTATAGGATTATTTATTTCAATTCCATCTCTTCTTTTTATTTTTCTGATTATCATATTTGAAGTGTATGCTCTGTAAAAATCATAGTCATTTAGGTCTGCATTTATTTTCTTTTCGCATGCCTCTATTGTCTTTTTTCTAGTTTCTTCATAGCTTGTTCCGAAACTTACTACTAAAACTGCCTTCTTCATTATTGTTAATCTCCCTAAATCTTTATTAAATTTCTTATTTCTCTTACATCATTAATAACTTTTGGATAATCCATAGTTTCTCTTCTTATTATTACTACAGGTATACCAAGAAACTCTGCTGCATCAACTTTTTCTAAGAATCCACCAGCAACTCCACTTTCCTTAGTTATCACTAAATCTATTTTATATTGTTTATACATTTCTATATTTATAGTTTTACTAAATGGACCTTTCATAGCTATTATGTTATCTCCATTTAAACCTAAGTCTTCACAACTTTTTATTACTTCACTTGTTGGAAGTACTCGTGCAATTAGTTTTTTATTTTGTATAAGCTCTACATACTTATTTAAATTCTTACTACCGGTTCCAATAAATATGTTGTTATATTTCTTTTGATTTGCAACTTCACAAGCTTCTTCTATCGTGTTAACTATCTTTATATTCTCATAAGCCATTCCTTCTAGAAGTGATTTTCTCTCATATCTTATATACTCTATATCCACTTCTTTTGAGCATTCTATAGCATTTTTAGAAACTTCTATCGCATAAGGATGTGTTGCATCTATAATTTGATTTACATTATTATCTTTTATAAACTTAACCATATCTTCTTTAGTAAGCTTCCCTAATATAACATTTCTTGCATATCCTGTAGCTAAATCTCTTCCATATTCTGTTGTAACTGATAAAGTATATTTTAAATTGAATATTTTATTTAGTTCGCTGCATATTTCTAAGCTGTCTGATGTTCCACCTAAAACTAATATCATATACCTACCTCCTTATACAGTGTATCCTCTAGGAGTTATTATCTTATCATTGTCTATAAATGTACTCTTATTTCCTATAACAACCATAGTTGTCATATCAACTCTTTCAAAGTCCATAGTATCAAATGTACAAACAAATTTTTCTTCTTTTTCTCTTCCTACATCCTTAACTATTCCTACAGGTGTCTTACCATCTTTAAACTCACTCATTATTTCAAAAGCTTTTGCTAAATGTTCGCTTCTACCTTTACTTCTTGGATTGTATAAGCAAACAACAAAGTCAGCTTCAGCTGCAAGTTTTAACCTTTTTTCTATAACGTCCCATGGAGTTAATAAATCACTTAAACTTATATGGCAAAAATCATGCATTATAGGTGCACCAAGAATTGCAGCTGCTCCTATACTTGCAGTAACACCTGGAACTACTTTTACAGGTACTTCAGTTTCTTCTTTTGAAGTTAACTCTAATATTAACCCTGCCATACCATATATTCCGGCATCTCCACTGCTTATTACGGCTACATCCTTACCTTCTTTCGCTATTTCAACTGCCATTTTACATCTATCTATCTCTTGTCTCATTCCATTTGAAACAACTTCCTTATCTTGTATAAACTCAGTTATTAAGTTTATATATGTTTTGTATCCTACTATAACTTCTGACTTTTCTATAGCATTTATAGCTTCTAGAGTCATCATTTCTTTGCTTCCTGGTCCAATTCCTACTACATATATCATATCTTTAATCTCCCTACAGAAAATGTAATTCCTTTATATTTATTTTTTTCTATTATTATATTTCCATCACTTAAAATATAGGCTATTGGTTCTGCTACTGAGTATACTCCTACACTTTTTTTCACCCATTCTGATTTTTCAAATAAATAATCTATTTTTGATATTTCTTCTTTTGTAAATACCTTAAAAGGCACATTTAAAGCATTACTCAAATCAATAATTGCCTTTTCATCTTTTTTTACATCTATACTTCCAATCTCTTTGATTGAATTTATATCTATATTATTCTTATGTATAAAATCGTTTAGGGACTCTTGTAACAATAGACTATCTGTATCTCTTCTACATCCGATTCCAAATACTATGTCTTTAGGTATAACTTTTATTATTTTATAGTTACCCTTTAAGTGTTCCTCTATTTGTAAGTTATGTTTATTACTTATAACTACTATAGTTTTAGAGTTAATTTTACTTAATTCAATTCCATCTTGTAAATGTTCATTTATACTTTTTTTATTTGAAATTATTGTAAAACCTCTAGTATCTACACTTTCATATTCTCCATCTAAATATAATCCTACTGACTCTCCATTTACTAACATAGAATTAACTAACAGGACACTATCTCTAAAATTATCTATGTGTGCATTTAATTTTTTAGCTATTATATCTAAAGATGATTTTTTATTTGTATCAGTAGCTGTAGTTATTACTGGATTTGATTTTAAAAGTTCACTTATATAGAGTGTCATTTCATTTGCCCCACCCATATGGCCGCTTAGTAAACTAATTATATTTGTTCCTTTTTCATCTGTTACTAATATAGCAGGATCTGAAAATTTACTAGTAACTAATGGTGCTATTGTTCTAACTACAATTCCTGTTGCCATTATAAATACTATGTATTCATATTTATCAAATATATCTTCTACAAAAAACTTTAACCTTTTTCTAACAATATACATTTCTGTATCATCTTCTTTAGACTTGCTTATAACTTCTTTTATTTCTTTTGAATTATCATCTTTCTTATTATTTATGAAGTAAATATCTCCATCATTTAATAATCTTTTTATTTTACATGCTAAGCTACGTCCATTTGTTGTTATACAAAGTATTGCTATATTAGAATCTGTATTCATGTTTAAAATCCTTATCATATAACTTAGAGTTATTGTACTCTTTACCTAAGAATTCTCCTACCATTATTAAAGCTGTTTTAGTTATATTATTTTCTTTAACTTTCTCTGCTATATCTTGTAAAGTTCCTTTTACTATTTTTTCATCTGGCCAAGTAGCTTTATAAACTACAGCTATTGGAGTAGTTTCTGGATATCCTCCAGATATTAACTTTTCAACAACCTTTTCAATTTCTTGAACTGATAAGAATATAACCATTGAAGTTTGGTGTTTAGCAAAAGATTCTATTGATTCTTTTTCTGGTACTGGTGTTCTACCTTCCATTCTTGTTATTACTACACTTTGAGATATCTCTGGAACTGTATACTCTACTCCAAGTGCAGATGATGCTCCTAAGAATGAACTTACTCCTGGTGTACAATCATAATCTATATCTAATTTATTTAATTCTTCAACTTGTTCTCTTATAGAACCATATATTGAAAAATCTCCTGTTTGCAATCTTACTACAGATTTTCCTTCTTTTATTCCCTTTTCCATAACATCTGTTATTTGTTGTAAATCCATATAAGCACTATTGTGTATTTCACAACTCTCTTTACAGTACTCTAAAAGTGCCGGGTTAACTAACGAACCTGCATATATTACAACATCAGCCTCACTTAAAAGCTTGTATCCTTTTAGTGTTATTAATTCTTTATCTCCTGGTCCTGCACCTACAAAATGTACTTTATTTATCATCTTATTCTACTCCTTTTTCACAAGATATTATGTAAATTGGGTTTAGTGGTTTAAAATACTCTCCTCTACCCAGCTTCTCTAATTTAGAAACATTCAAAACTGAGACGTCTAAATTAGTAAATCCATGCTTTCTTAATAAATTTAAAGTTTGATTGAAAGTATCTACTATTATAAAATTAGCAACTAGCCTTCCGCCTTCTACCAACAGATTTTTCGACCATATTATTATTTCTTCAAGGTTATTACCAGTACCTCCTAAAAATATAGCATCTACACCATTTTTTATTTCAATAGGTGCATATCCTTTTAAAATTTCTACATTTTTTAAGTCAAACTTCTTAACATTTTGTTTTATTAAGTCTAAAGCATCGTCATTTCTTTCTATTGCTGTAACTTCTAAATTTGGATAATGGTATGCTGATTCAACGGTTATACTTCCGGTTCCAGCACCTACGTCTATAAACCTTTTAGCATTTACTAAATCTAACTTATTTATAGATATAGCTCTTACTTCTTCCTTAGTAATTGGTACTCTTCCAGTTATAAACTCACTATTTTTCATCTAATATCACCACAACATTCATGTCAAATTTTTCAATCTTTAGTATTTCTTCAGGAGATGCTACTGTAATTTTTTCATTATCGTAAGACAAGTTTTCTCCAACTACAACAATTTTCTTTAATCCTCTACTTATTATCTCTTTACTAATCTCATGAGGACCTATTTTATTATCGGTTACCATACATACTTTCTTATGATCTAAAATATAATCAAAATCAGGTACCTTTCCATGACTACTAGTAATATATAAATCATTCATATCTTCATAAATTTTAGAGAATATATATTGTAAAGAGCTAATCCCTGAAACTATATTTAAATTTTTATTATCAATATTCTTAGATAAATATCTTCCTATGCCATATATAAATGGATCTCCAGATGCTATAACAGATATTTGTTTTTCCTTATTAGTATTTATGTATTCTAAAATCTCCTTTAAGTTAGATGCCATTTCAATTTTTTTTCCTTTGAAATTTTTAATAGTTTCTAAATTCCTTTTTCCACCTATTAAAATTTCAGAATCATAAATTAATTTTTCACCTAACTTCGTTATATAATTTTCATTTCCCGGACCTAGTCCAATTATATTTATCATCTAAATACCTCCACTAAATCATCTGCTTTATCTGATTTTCCAAGTAATGTTTTATCCATAGTGAACATCATCACTTCTACATCTATATCTTCATCTAATAAATATTGATCTATCTTATATTTACATTTGTTGCTTATTAAATCATAAAAATCAGTGTAATCACTATTATTTATAATCTCTACTGCACCTTCTGCTGTAACACAACTTTCTATTTTCTTTAAAAATTCAAGTGGTGCACCCATCATAGCTAAATTAGAAATTAGTATTTCACTTCTAGCATCTGCTACTTTACTATGAGTGTTAAAAATTCCAGCAGATATTTTTATATACTTTCCGATATGTCCCGCCATAAGAATCTTCTTAAAACCAATTCTTTGAGCTTCTTTTAGCATATATCCTATAAAATTACTAGTTCTAACTACATACTTCATATCTAAATTTAATTTATCTTTTATAAATTCTTCTCCATGATTACCTGGAACTAAGATGATTTTATCTAATCCCTGTGACTTCTTCATCTCAAGCTCTATTGATAGTGACTTTTTCCAACCTTCATCACTCATTGGCTCAACTATTCCAGTCGTACCAAGAATAGAAATACCTCCTACAATTCCAAGTCTAGGATTAAAAGTCTTTTTTGCTATTTCCACGCCTTCTGGTGCTGATATTGTAATTCTTAAACTTTTATTTTTTCCAATATTATCTCTAAAATTTTCACCTATAATTTTTCTAACCTCGGTATTTATCATTCTCATAGGAACTGGATTTATAGCAGGTCTTCCTACATCTACACTAAGACCTTTTTTAGTAACAACTCCTACACCAACTCCGCCTTCAACTATTATATCTTCATCATTTACTCTATCTATAAGTGTAGCTTCAGCATATATATGCATTCTATGAGTTGCATCTATATCATCTCCTCCATCTTTTTCAATAGAGCACTTAACTTTATTTTCATAAGCTTCTATGTTATGAACAACAAGAGATAACGGTATTCCTTTTGGCGTATCTATATTTACTTTATCTATCTTTTTTTTAGTAAGCAGCATATGAGTTGCTGCTTTTGATGCGGCACTTGCACATGAACCAGTTGTATATCCTCTTCGGTATTTTTTTCCATCAATATATACATACTCTTCCATAATATTTACCTACATAGAATATAAAATAGCATTTATTATAGCAGCAGCTAAATTACTCCCACCTTTTCTTCCTTTAGAAATTATATATGGTATATCAGTTTTCTCTAGTTCATCCTTAGATTCTGCAGCTCCTACAAATCCTACTGGAACTCCTACTACTGCATCTACATCAAGATTACCTTCATTTTTCATCTCCATAACTTTATATAATGCTGTTGGAGCATTTCCAAGTACAAATAATTTTCTTCCTTCTATATTAGCAGCTACTTCTACAGCTGCCATAGAGCGTGTTATTCCTTTTTCTTTTGCTCTATTTGCTACCTCAGGATCAGCAACTAAACATTTATATTCACATCCTAAAGCATCTAATTTTCTTTTGTTTATTCCACTTAGAACCATATTAGTATCTGTAAATATAGTAGCTTTATTTTTTAACGCATCTACTATAGAATTTACAGCTTCATCAGATATTTTTAATATATCTAAATATTCAAAATCAGCTGTTGTATGTATTGAACGCTTTATGATTTTTTCCTCTATCTCATTTTTAAACTTATACCCTGGTCTAATTTCATCTATTATTCCTTGTATAATTTCAAAACTCTTACTTTCTATCATCATAGGATTTTTAACGTATTCCACTGTGTACCTCCTCTAATTCCTCCATCAATTATTTCTGATGCGTATATTTTTTTATAAAATTTATGTAATTTCTCTTTTTCTAACAATTCTATTAATCTTTTTTCATTCATATTTTTATCTAATAGTATTCCTACTACTGTACCACTATGAGCAATATTTACTCCATATGCTCCATATTGGTTAGATATTTCGATTATTTTATTTAACCCTAATTTTTGATGTATATTTTCATTAGCTAAACTACTTATGGTACATGCTTTTCCAACTAAATCCAAATCATTTTTTCTAATACCTTCTTCTAACAAATAAAAGGCTTCTTTTATTAAATCTTTATTTTTTAACTTAGTTTCCATGTAATTTGGAGTTTTTCTTATTTTTCTTGTATTTATAGCTTTATCAGGTTCAAGTATTAAAACCTTAGAGTTTTTTATATTCCCTAAATACTTTATTAACTCTCCACTTAATGGATTAAATATATTTGCTTCCTCTATAAATATAGAATCAGTTGGCTCTATTTTAGCAGCTAGCTTAGATATTTCTTCGCTAGTCATATGCTTATCTATTAATGATAATGTTGCTTTTATAGTTGCTCCTATATCAGCAGTAGAGCTTGCCATACCTTTACCTGTAGGTATTTCGCTATTTATATTTAAAGAAATCTTTTTACTTTCTCTAATTGGTAAATTAAAATGTTTAAAAACTAATTCAATTGCTTTTCTTGATTTTTGGGGTCCTATAATTATATCTTCTATTTTCTCTTCTATAATTACTGTTGAGTATAAATCTATTGCATATGAGCATAAATACTCTTCTTCATTCATAAAACCTTGAACAAACTCACCACAAGATGCTGGACATATTCCATAAGACTTCATTTTAATCTCCTAAAAATTTATTTAATTCTTTTATTAGAATTTCATTTTCTCTTCGAGATTTAATTGCAACTCTTATATAACTATTATCTAGCCCTATAAAATTAGATGCATCTCTTATAAGTATATTACTATCTAAAAACAACTTTTCTTTTATATCACTAGCAGTAAATTTATTTAATTTTATTAATATAAAATTTGTATCTGTATCATAAACCTCTATTAGTTTATTTTTTCTTAAACTTTCAAGCATAAAGGTTCTTTCTTTTATATAAAATTCTTTACTTTCTTCTATATAATCTTTATCTTTAAATATGTAATTTGATAAGTTATCTGCAAAAGAATTTATTGTCCAAGGCTCTTTATATGTATATATTTTATTTATTATTTCTTTATTGCTTGTAACTCCATACCCCAGTCTTAATCCAGGCATTCCAAAGAATTTAGTAACAGCCTTTAAAATAAATAAATTTTCATTTTTATCCACATATTTTATTAAAGAATAATCTTCTTCTTTTTCTACAAACTCCATAAATGTTTCATCTACTATTAGTAATTTATTATTTTTTACTATTAATTCTAATAGTTTTTCTAAATTCTTAACTTTTCCATTTGGGTTATTAGGGTTACATACAAATAAGCTATCAAATTTATCTATATTAGATTTAACTTCATCTAAGCTTATTTCGAAATTGTTACTTTTATCCAAGTTTAAATGCAATATTTCTAAACCATTTAGCTCTGCACTTCTTTTATATTCAGAGAAGGTTGGATTAAATATAGCTAATCTTTTATTTATACTTTTCATCATTAAATATATAATTTCTGTTGCACCATTACCAGGTATTATAAAATCAGGATTTATTCCTATATACTCTGATATGTTATTTCTTAAAGATGTATAATTTATATCTGGATAACTAGTACACTCTTTAAGTCCTTCTAATATATACGTTTCTAAATTAGATATTAATTTAGGATTTATGTTTGAACTAAAATCTAATATATTCTTAGGACTTTTATTATATTTTTTAGCCATAAGATTGATATTAGCCCCATGTCCTAGATCTTTCATCTACATCACCCCACACATAATACATATACTAATGTAAACACTATCATTGAAGTTATCGATGTAGCATACATTATTTTATTTGTTTTTACTATATCTTCAATTTCTATTTCTCTATCCTTATCTCCAATAGTTGGCTTATATACTTCTTGACCAAAGTATATATTAGTTCCTCCCAATTGAATACCTAATGCTCCTGCTACTGCACCTTCTGAGTATGCACAGTTGGGACTTTTATGATTTTTTCTATCTCTAATTGCAATCTTTGCACATGATTTAAAGTTATATCCTAATAATAAGCTTCCTATAGACATTAATAATACTGAAATTCTAGCTGGTATATAGTTTGCTATATCATCTATTCTTGCTGATGCAAATCCTAAATGAAGGTATTTTTCATTTTTATATCCAACTGTAGAATCTAATGTGTTAATTGCTTTATATGCCATAGCTAAAGGTGCTCCACCTATAAATGCATAAAACATAGGTGCAATTATTCCATCTACCGTATTTTCAGCAACGGTTTCTACTGTAGCTCTTATTATTTCTCCTTCACCTAGATGTTCTGTATCTCTTCCAACTATATAAGAAAGTTGAATTCTAGATTTTTCTATATCTCCAGTTTTAAGTACTTTATATATTTTTACTGCTTCATCTTTTAAACATTTAGTTGCTAGAGTTGTATAAATGATTAAAGAATTTACAAATAAATATATATAAATATTGAAGCTACTTATCTTAATTATTAAATACGTAATTATATAGACAGGTATTACAGTAAAAAACCATAATACAAATCCTCCTATTTTTATATCTCTATCAGTTTTTGCTATTTTTCTAATTCTTTTTTCTATAAATTTTATAAGATTTCCTATGTACCTTACTGGATGTGGAAAAGAATAAGGATCTCCTACTATTAAATCTATTATATAACCAATATAAATTGATAATATATTCATATTACTTACTTCCTCTATTTAAAAAGTTTTCTATACATTCTAAGTTATTATAAAAATGTGTATGTAAATATGTGGCTAGAGTGTTGTTTTTACTATATCCACCTTCCCACTCATCAATAATTTTTCCAGCTCTTTCTTTTCTCATTATATAAGCACAAGGTTCATTACTTTCAAATATAGAATGATGAAACTCATGCCCCTTTATAATTTGATTTTTTTTAGCTAATATAGTATCTTCTTTTGCTTCACCAAAACAATATCCAAATCTTTTTAATGATGATGTCATTTTACTTGTTCCCTTAAATATTCCTACCATATTATATTTCTTATTCTCATTATCTAGCATATTTTCACCTAAATACATAAGTCCTCCACATTCTGCATATATAGGAATATTTCTTTCATGTGCTTTCTTTATTGAGTTCCTCATATATTCATTTTTATCTAATTCTTCACAGAAGATTTCTGGAAATCCTCCACCTATATATATATAATCAGCTTCTGGAACTTCTTTATCTTTTATAGGGCTAAAGAATTTTATTTTTAATCCTAATTTATCTAATAACTCTATATTTTCTCTATAGTAAAAATTAAAAGCTTTATCATAAGCAATTGCTATTGATTTATCTTTTACCTTATTATTTTCTATAAATTCATCTAAAGTAAATTCACTTTCTACATTCTCTGTTTCAGATATTTCAATTATTCGATCTATATCTATATACTTTTCTATTTCATCAGCTAAATTATTAAATTTAACTTTTAATGAATCTATTTCTACACTTGGTACAAGACCTAAGTGTCTTGATTCTAGAGAAAATTCTTTATTTGGAGGAAAATATCCTAATACCTCTACTTTTGCATAAGTTTCTATTGACTCTTTAAGTATTTCATAGTGACTTTTCGATTTAACATTATTTACTATAACTCCACCTATTTTTATATTTTCATCTAGCATTTTATATCCAAGTACCATAGCTGCTGCAGATGCTGCCATTGCTTTCGCATTTATTACTAATATAACTGGTGCTTTTAATAACTTTGATGCATATGAACTTGTACAACTATCTAAGTTTATTCCTAGCCCATCATATAGTCCCATAACACCTTCTATTACACTTATATCTGCATCTTTTGAAGCTTCATTTAATATGTATTTCAATTTTTCATCATCTAACATATATGAATCTAAGTTTCTTGAATTTCTTCCTGTTATAAATGTGTGATATGATGGATCTATATAATCGGGACCTACCTTGTATGGTTGTACTTTCATATTCCTTTTTGTAAGTGCTTGCATTATTCCTAGAGAAATTGTTGTTTTTCCAACTCCACTGTTAGTACCTGCAATTAATATTTTTTTCATATATTTCACCTGACCATTATTATATTTTCTAGTCTTTCATTATTTCATAAATCTTTTCTATATCTAAATGTTCTCTTAAAAAATCAGCTAATTTATCATATTCTTTTTCCTTAAATTCTTTATATGAACTTACCTTACTATCTAACTTATCTAAATTTTTCATATCTCTTATATTATTTAGTAAAGTTCTAGTAAATTCTATCTCATCAAATATTCCATGAATATATGTTCCAAATACATTTCCTTCTTCATTAACACTTCCTTCAGTGTAACTTACATCTTCACTTAATTTTTTAGTTATAGTATTCAAATTGCTTGTACTACTTCCTCTATTAGTAACTCCCATGTGTATTTCATAACCAGTTATCTTTTTATTTCCTAGATTTCTTAGATATCCATTTTTATTCTCGCATATAGATGCCTCTACTTGTGTTGTTGTTTTTTGAATCTCAAATATAGTTTCTGTGTCTAAAAGCCCAATTCCATCATATTCTTCTATTTCACCTTCTACATGGTACGGATCTTTTAGTTTCTTACCTAGCATTTGATATCCACCACAAATACCAATAATTAATTTACCTTTTTTATGTAGAGATTTTATTTGTTCTTCTAATCCATTATCTCTAATGAATTTTAGATCATCTATTGTACTTTTACTTCCAGGTATAATTACTATATCTGGATTTCCTAAAGATTCTCCATAATCTACATATCTTACACTTACATCCTCTTGAGTTTCAAATATATGGAAGTCTGTGAAATTTGACATATGAGGAGTCCTTATTATCTCTATATTAATATCTCTTGTACCAACTGATTTCTTAAACCTAGTTGTTACACTATCTTCATCTTCAATTTTTATATCATTATAAGGAAGTACACCTAATACAGGAACTTTTATAATGTCTTCTAACATTTTTATACCATCTTCTAAAAGTTCTTTTCTTCCTCTAAATTTATTTATAATTACACCTTTTACTCTTTTTCTTTCTTCTTCATCTAACAAAAGCATTGTGCCTGCAAGTGATGCAAATACTCCACCTCTATCTATATCTCCAACTATTATCACAGGAGTATTAGCAATCTTAGCCATGCCCATATTAGATATATCTCTTGACTTTAAGTTTATTTCGGCACAACTTCCTGCTCCTTCCATAACTGTAATATCATATTTATTATTTAATTCCTCAAAAGTATCTTTTAGCACATCCATAAGCTGTAATTTATAATCGTGATATTCAATTGAAGACATATTTCCAACTACTTTACCTCTGACTATGACTTGACTTTTATGATTTCCTGAAGGTTTTAACAAAATTGGATTCATATCTGCTATTGGTTCAATTCCACAGGCTTCTGCTTGTGAAACTTGTGCTCTTCCCATTTCAAGACCTTCTTTAGTTATAAAAGAATTTAAGGCCATGTTTTGAGATTTAAATGGAACTACACTATATCCATCTTGTTTAAATACTCTACATAATCCTGTTACGATAGTACTTTTGCCAACATTAGAGGCTGTACCTTGCAGCATTATTTTTTTGCCCATTATTTCACTTCCTTTTTCTTATAATTTAAAATAGGGCTATTAGAAATCTTATATTTTACAGAAAATTAAAAAAAGTCCGAACTTTCCAGTTTTCGGACTTTTTTTATTTCATAATATATCAAATAAAAGCTTCACCCCGAAGACTCTATTGTAAAATTATCTTAGGCAGGTCTCCTGGCTTAACTTCATCCTACTCCTATAACCTTCCCATCAAATTTGACAGTGGCTTATTATAATAGTTTCGTCGGTTTCACAGTAGCGGGGGCTGCAAAGGCTTTTACCTTTTTCCCTTTTAATCTCTTCTAGATGATAAGAACCTAAGTAATCTCATATTCGATTTTAATAACTTATTAATCTATTTATCTTAAGAAACTAGTATTATTCATACTATTTATTACAGTAAATCCATTGTCAACTTCTAAAATAGTAACTGAAGCATTATCTATCCTAAAGTTCCAATGGTACTTATAAGAATTTGATATTAGGTAAGTAATTATATTTCTAATACTTCCTCCATGAGAACATATTAAAATCGTCTTACCTTCATTGTCATTTAATATACTTTTAATTTCTTTTACTACTCTTTCATAAGAATCTATCAAACTTTCTCCATTTGGATATTTATATTCATATCCATAATCTATCATTTTTTGAAATTCATCTGGATAATTAGATTTTATTTTGCTAAAACTCATTCCTTCAAAATCTCCAAAGCTGATTTCTTTTAATCTTTCTTTTTCTATTATCTCTAAATTTCTATTTTTTGCTATTTGTTCTACAGTATGTTTTGTTCTTGAAGACGTTGTTGTATATATTTTATCTATATTCTCATCTTTTAGATAATTAATGAGTCTTTTAATTTGAGCTTTTCCTTCTTCACTTAATTCACTATCTATATGTCCAGATAATTTACTATCCTTGTTATCTTCAGTAATGGCATGTCTTACTAATATTAATTTTATCATAAATTCTCCTCTATATAGCTAAACTACAAAATTTAAAGTCATATATATATATATTAAATATGTTAGCTCTGATAGTTCTATACTACATCCTAATATATCTCCAGTTACTCCATCTATTTTCTTATAAACATGTTTTTTAAATAGTATATTAAATATAAAAACTACTGGTACTGAAATTAATATACTTAAAAATAATATATTATTTGATGAGAATATTAATTTTGATATTAACCCTAATATAGCTATTGAGTATAATGTAGCTGTTAAAAACATTTTTGTTGAGCATTTTCCAATGAATAAGTTTCCTAATCCATTTTTTCTAGGAGTTACGGTTTTATATGTTAAGATTAGTACACCAAGCCTACCAAGCACAGGCATAAATATTATAAGCCATAATAATCCTTCATTTATAATACTATATATAAATCCTATTTTAAATAATAAAACAAACATTACTGATAAAAGTGAATTTGTTCCAAGCCTTGAATCTTTCATTATTTCTAGCATTTTCTCTTTATCTCTATAACTATATAGTGCATCAAATGTATCACCTAATCCATCTATATGTAATCCACCAGTAAGCATCACTGCACTTAATGTAATTATTAAAGAGCTTACAAATGGATCAAATAATATAAGAGACAATTTTCCTACTAAAAATTCTAATATTCCAAGCACTAATCCTACTAATGGAAAATAGTATAAAGATTTGTGAAACTCTTCATCAAATCCAACATTTATATTTATGGGAATTCTGGTCATAAATTGTAATATTAAAATAAATCTTTTCATAACTATCCTTTTATCTTCATAGGTATACCACTAACTACAAAATGAACTTCATCACTTTTTTTAGCTATAAGTTGATTTACCCTTCCTACAATATCAGAATATACTCTAGTAAGTTTATTTCCAGGAACAATTCCCATTCCTATTTCATTTGTAACCATTACAAAATATAAATCCGTTTTTTCTACTTCTTCAAGTAATTTTTCAACTTGTGATTTTATATATAATTCTAAAGCATTTATCTCATAAGTATCTGCACTATCTACATCAATATCAGAGTCAAACATTAAATTGTTAACTAACAATGTTATGCAATCCAATATTACTGTTTCATGCTCTTTAGATATATCTTTGATTATTGAGTGTATATCTTTAAATTTCTCATAAGTTTTCCATTCTGAAGGTCTACTATTTTGATGCTTTTTTACTCTATCTTTCATCTCATTATCAAATGGTATTGATGTTGCTATATATGCTGTTTTATTATTTCTATCTTTACATAGTGATTCTGCAAAATTACTTTTACCTGATCTTGCACCACCAGTAACTAAAATAATTTTACTCATATTAACTCTCCTTAAATTTGTATTATCTACCTAACATATCAATTTCATCATATGTAACCATATTCTTATATGTAAATGTACATGCTTCTATTATATTAAATGCTAAAGCTGCTCCACTACCTTCTCCTAATCTCATATCCATATTTAATACTGGACTTAACTTTATTATAGATAAAGCTTTTTGGGTTCCTGGTTCTGCAGATAAGTGTGATCCTATCATATAATCTCTAGTTATTGGATTAATAGTATATGCAAGTAACGCTGCAGCATATGATATAAATCCATCTATAACAACTGGAGTTTTATTTGCACTACATCCCAATATTACACCAGCCATAGCTCCTATTTCAAACCCACCAACTTTTTCTAATATATCTATGCCATCTTTAGGATTTGGATTATTTAGAGCTATTGCTTTTCTAATTACATCCGCTTTATGCTTTAATCTTTCTCTTTTAAGTCCTGCACCTATTCCTGTTATCTCTTCAGGATCACAATCTCCAATAACAGATATTATCGCTGTACTTGGAGTCGTGTTACATATACCCATTTCTCCAATGCCTATAACATTATATCCTTTTTCTATACTTTTTTCAGCCATTTCTATACCTATTTCTAAACATCGTATTGCTTCTTGTCTAGACATAGCTGGTCCTTTTGCCATATTTGATGTGCATTTTCTAATTTTATAATCCAACACACCTTCCATTTTTTCGTCAGTATTTATACCTACATCTACAGCAACTACATCTGCTCCAACAAATTTAGCTATTGTGCCTACACCACATGTTCCATTTGCAAAGTTAGGAAATTGAAGTTTAGTTATTTCTTGAGGATCTGGTGCTACACCTTCTTCATATACTCCATGGTCTGAACCAAAAGCGATTACAACCTTTTTATCTGTATCATAAAATTTACTTCTATATATACCTGCAAGTTGTTCACATATATCTTCCATTTTTCCTAAACTGCCTTGCGGTTTTGCTTGTCTATCTAGCCTATATCTTGCAGCTTTAATTGCATCTTTATCTAGTGGTCTTATACTTTTTAATACTCTTTCTAAAGTTGATGTACTTTCTAATACACTCATCTTATTGTTCACTCCCTTATATACTATTTTTACAAAATTTAACCTAGCCAAAAGGCTAGGTTTTCAACAATTTCATTTTGCCTAGTCTGATTTAAACATAAGATGATATAAATTTATAAAATACTTAACTTTTGTAAATATTCTACACTACAACCTAATATCCTCTTATATTATATTAAAACTGGCTAAAAGTCTTTTTATTTTGTATTTTTCTTATAAGTTATGAGATACTTTTAAAGCTTCATAATTTGCAGATATAGTTCTTTCTATATCTTCATCTGTATGAGCATTTGATAAAAACATAGCTTCATATTGGCTAGGTCCAGTAAGTATTCCTCTATCTAGCATTTCTTTGAAGTATAAATTAAACTTATCTATATCGCATTTTTTTGCATCATCAAAACTTTCTACAGGTCCTTTAGTAAAGAATAGACATAATAAAGATCCAGCTCTATTCACTGTATAATCTAATCCTAATTTTTCTAGGTTAGATTTTATTCCTTCTTCTAATCTTTTAGCTTTTCTTTCTAGTTCAGTATAAATTTGAGGATTGTCTCTTAATATCTCTAAATTCTTTTTACCCATGTACATTGCTAATGGATTACCAGATAGTGTTCCTGCTTGGTAAACAGGACCTACTGGAGAAACTACATCCATTATTTGTTTTTTACCACCATAAGCGCCAACTGGAAGTCCTGCTCCTATAATTTTACCAAAGCATACCATATCTGGATTTACCCCAAAGTAAGCTGGTGAACTATTATAATTTATTCTAAATCCAGTTATAACTTCATCAAAGATTAAAACTGTACCATATTCTGTACATAATTCTCTAAGAAGCTCTATAAACTCTTGTTTTCCTTTAACTAATCCCATATTTCCTGAAATTGTTTCTACTATTACAGCAGCAATTTCACTTCCTTGTTCTTTAAATACTCTTCTTAAATCATCTAAATCATTATATTTAGCCACTAAAGTATGTTTTACTACATCATCAGGTACTCCTGGACTTGTTGGAACTCCATATGTTAAAGTTCCTGAACCAGATTGAACTAATAATGCATCTGAGTGTCCATGATAACATCCTTCAAATTTTAATATTTTATTTCTTCCAGTATACCCTCTGGCCACTCTTAATGCACTCATTGTTGCTTCTGTTCCTGAGTTAACCATACGTACTTGATCTATTACAGGATATGCATCAACTATTATTTTTGCCATATCAACTTCTATCTTTGTTGGCACTCCAAAACTAGTTCCTCTTTTTATAATATCTTCGATACCTTCAGTTAACTCTTTTGGAGAATGTCCTAACATAAGTGGCCCCCATGAGCAAATATAATCAAGATATTCATTTCCATCTGCATCATATACTTTGCTACCATGAGCATGATCTACAAATATAGGAGTTAGTCCTACTGATTTAAAGGCTCTAACTGGACTATTAACTCCTCCAGGTATGTACTTTACTGCTTCTTCATATATTTTAACTGATTCTTCATACTTCATTTACATATCCTCCTGCGATTAAATTTCAAATAATTCCTCAATTAATTTTATATATTCTTCTCTTTTTCCCTTATCTTTTACCTGTTTTAAATTCAATATAGGCTCTCTAACAAGTCTTTTTAATGCTGATGACATCATCTTATCTATAAGCTTTTTATCCTTTGAATTAAGTTCAACTTTTCTAAATATATAATCTAATGTATCATCTTTTATTTCAGAACACTTCTCATTTAAAGATTTGATTGTAGGATCTATATCTACTGCGTCAACCCACTCTACAAATTCATTAACTTTACTATTTATAATATCTCGCCCTATTATTGCTAACTCATTTCTCTTATTATCATTTTTATCATGTATTTTTTTTAAGTCATCTATATCATAAACTTCAATATTATTAAACTCATTTATTTTTGGATCTATATCTCTAGGAAGAGCTATATCCATCATATATATATTATGATCTAATTTTGGCATACTACTTGCTTTTAATACTGTATGAGGTGAAGCAGTTGCACTTACAACTATATCAACATTTTTAAGCACTTCATGTCTACTTTCATAATCTATAAGAGTTACATTTCTAAAATCATCAGATATATTATCACATTTACCATGGCTTCTATTAGCTAAATATATAGTGCCCACATTTTCTTCCCTTAAGTGAGTCATTGTAAGTTTACTCATCTTACCATATCCAACTACTAATGCATTTTTATTTTCCAAGCTACCTAATTTTTCTTTTAATAGTTTAATACCTATATAACTTATTGATAGTGGTTGTTCTGATATTTTAGTTGTGCTCTTAATCTCTTTAGATGTTGTTACAGCTTCTCTAAATAACTTATTAAAAACTTTTTTACTAGATCCTAGTTTCATAGAAAATTCATGTGCATCTTTAACCTGACCTAGAATTTGATCTTCACCTAAAACTATAGAATCTAGCCCTGCTGTAACCTCAAATATATGATTAACTGCACTTATGCCCGATTTTGAAAATAAATATTTTTTTATACTTTTTTCATTAAAATATTCTTCATAAAAATCTTTTACTACACTAATTTTCTCATCTATATTGTTTGCTCTAATATATATTTCACTTCTGTTACACGTTGATAATATCACAATTTCGCTAATATCTTTATCCAATAAGGAGTTTATAGCTTCTATTTTTCGAGTATCTGTAAATGATACCTTCTCTCTAACACTTATTGGAGCTAAATTATGGTTTACCCCTATAACTCCTATATCCATAGCCAACCTCCGTTAAAATTTCGTAATTTCTATTCCCCCATTAATAGTATACATCATGTTAAGTTTATTTGTAAATTTTAACATAACTATCCCATTACTTAATTTATTTGCTTTCCATAGCACATAATTATTTTGTTCTACAAAAACTAAAAATAGTTTACCTACATGATAATAAAATTCATATAAGTAAACTAAGTTATAAAATAAAAAAGATTACGTGGCTACGTCTTACTCTCCCGGGAGGTTGCCCTCCGAGTACCATCAGCGCTAAAGAGCTTAACTTCTGTGTTCGGAATGGGAACAGGTGTATCCTCTTTGCTATAATAACCACATAATCTTTCGATTAACTTATATTAAGTTTTAGAGTTAATACTCTAAAAACTGCATATCATTTATTGATTTATCATTTAAATTTATTGGTCAAGTCCTCGACCTATTAGTATCGATAAGCTAAATACATTACTGCACTTACACCTTCGACCTATCAACCAGGTAGTCTTCCTGGGGTCTTACCCTTACGGTGGGAAATCTTATCTTGAAGTC
>NZ_UWOT01000005.1:0-255472 GCF_900604535.1 Romboutsia sp. Marseille-P6047 | reverse complement strand
GATATATATTCATCAAAAGATAAAGAATATATGTATTCTATTAGCTTAGAAAATCCTAGCGATAAGGAAATGATACTATTTGCAGATAGTAATTTTATAATGACATATGAATATGAAAATAATAATCTAGATAAAGAAAATTACAGGATATATTCCATTGAAGATGGTGATTTAATATATAAAGAAAAATTATTTACAGAATCAGAGTATACTTATAAATTCGGAGCATTCTCTGACAATAAAGACGTTGCTATAATAGGTTTAAATGAATATCAAGAATGTGATATTGATATAGCAAATACACAATTTTTACTTATAGATATGAAAAATTTAAATACATTAGAAAAGAAAGTAAGTAATTATAATGATGCAGAAGAATTAGTAAAAAGTATGAATGAAAAGTATAATGTAGATATATTTATAAAGGAGGATGCAATAGGGAATTTTCCAGATTTTACAGGAGAGGTGTTAAAAAATGAAGATAATATAATAGGAGCATTAAGGGGAATAGATGATGTTTTATCAAAGCTTCCAAGAGGATTTATAGATGAACTTTGCAGTGAAATTGATGAAAATTCATTGACAGGAGTCAATATATATATAACTGGAAAGTTAAGTTCTAATGCAGATGATGCAATAAGTAGTCCAGTAGGTTATGCATATAGTGATAATGATTTAAAGAGAAACTGCATTGTATTAGATGGAGAACAATCTATGTTTAATATAAAATATAATATGCAACATGAGTTAATGCACATTATTGATAATAGGATAAGTAAATATAGTGATGATTTTCAATCATGGAATAATTTTTTAATTAATGATGCTAAGTATAATTACTCTTATATTGGATATGAAAATGATTATTCTAATACAGTGGTTGATAGTGATTCAAGTGAAGGTATTTGTTTTATAAATACATATTCTAAAACTTATCCTAATGAAGATATGGCAGAAATATTTAAATTATTATTTTATGATGGAGATGAAATACCTAGTGAATTAAGTTATCCCATAATAAGAGAAAAGGCATATTATATTTGTAGAGTTATAAGAGAAAACTTTAAATCTGTACAATCAGAAGATAAGGTATACTGGGAGAGATTCAAGTAAATATATGCAACTTAAGGAGCAGATTATGATATTTAAAGACATTAGTATAGACTCTAAGCAAGAAATTGATAAGTTTACTTTAAAATCAAATAGAGACTCTTGTGATTTTAACTTTACTACATTGTATATGTGGAAATATGCATATAATACAAAGTATTATACTGATGAAGATTTTTTGCTAATACTCGAAGAACATGAAAGTAATGAACTAGATATATATGTGTTAGCAATGTTAGATAGTATTTATAAGGCAGTTGATTTTGTATTAGATTATTTTAAATATGAAAATAGAAGTATATATTTAAAGGGTATAAGTAAAAGTGAAGTTTTATATTTACAGGATAAATATAAAGGACAATTTAAATTTAATGAAGATAGAGATTCATTTGATTATATATACTATGCAAAGGATTTGAAGGAGTTAAAAGGAAGAGGAAATAGAAAAAAGAGAAATCATATAAATAGTTTTGTGAAAGAATATAGTGGAAGATATGAATATAAGCTTCTTAAAAATGAAGATTTTAAGGAATGTTTAAATTTTATGAAATTATGGTATATAAATAAACAGTTTAAAGATGAATTTGATATTAAAATGAAATATGAATTTATGGGGGTAAAAGATATTTTATATAATTATGATAAGTTAAAAGATATATTAAAAATAGCAGGTATTTATATAGATGAAACTTTGCAAGCATTTACAATTGGTGAAAAATTAAATAATGATATGGTATTAATTCATACAGAAAAAGCTAATACTAATATAAGAGGTCTTTATACGTTTATAAATCAGCAGTTCTTAATAAATGAATTTGATAATGAAGGTTTTGTAAATAGAGAAGATGATATGGGAATAGCGAATATTAGAGAAACAAGGATGTCTTATCATCCGTGTAGATTTATAGAAAAGTATATAACTAAAATCATATAAATATACTAAACATAAATTGTAATAATTAGGATAGACTTGGAAATAATAAATATAAAAATAAAAGATGTGCTTAATTTAAGCACATCTTTTTACTATTAAAATATACCATTTAAAATAAGAATAAAAATATTTATTTATCAAATAAAATGTAAATTATATTCTAGAAAATAGTAATGTCAAAATAACAGTAAAATACTATAATTATTATTAGAGAACTTATTTTAAAAGCAGAAGAGAGGGGTTAATATGCTTGAACTTAAAAACGTATCTTTTAAGATTGAGAACAATGAAGGTAAGACAGAAATAGTTGATAATATCAGTTTTTCTGTTAAAGATGGAGAAATAGTAGTTATAACAGGTCCTAACGGTGGAGGAAAATCAACACTGGCTAAGCTTATAATGGGAATAGAAAAGCCAAGTAGTGGACAAATATTATTTAATGAAATTGATATAACTAATAGGAGCATAACAGATCGTGCAAAACTTGGAATTGGATATGCATTTCAACAACCACCAAAATTTAAAGGGGTTACTGTCAAAAAGCTTTTAAAGCTTGCAGCGTCACAAAATATAGAAGAAGAAAGATGTTGTCAATACTTATCATCAGTAGGATTATGTCCTAAGGAGTATATAAATAGGGAAATAGATTCATCTTTATCTGGAGGAGAGCTTAAAAGAATAGAGATAGCTTCGCTTATGGCTAGAAATCCTAAGCTTTCAATATATGATGAACCAGAAGCAGGTATAGATTTATGGAGCTTTTCTATGCTAGTAGATACTTTTGAAGGGTTTAGTGAAAATAAAAATCAAGGAATAATTATAATTTCACATCAAGAAAGAATTATAAATTTAGCTGATAAAATTATAGTCATTGGAGATGGAAGAATACAACATAATGGAACAAAAGAAGATATACTACCCTTATTAGAAGTTGATATAAATAGACAATGTGGTTGCAAGGGAAGAGAGGTGGCAATTACTCATGAATCAAGATACTAAAGATCTATTAAAAACTATTGCAGATATATCAGATACACCAACTGGTGCTTTTAATATAAGAAGTAATGGTAAGGGAGTGCAAAGACACTGTACAGAAAATATAAATATTATTCCAAAAGAAGATAAGCCAGGTATAGATATAATTGTAAAGGAAAATACGAAACACGAGAGTGTTCATATTCCTGTAGTCATAACTGAGTCAGGTTTAAATGATTTAGTATATAATGATTTTGAAATAGGGCAAAACTCAGACATACTAATCATTGCAGGTTGTGGAATTCATAATGATGGACATGCTAAAAGTCAACATGATGGTGTTCATACTTTTAATATAAAAAAAGATGCAAAGCTTAAGTATGTCGAGAAACATTATGGAGAAGGAAAAGGAGATGGAGAAAGAGTATTAAATCCAACAACTATAGTTAATATGGAAGAAAACTCTTACTGTGAAATGGAAATGGTACAAATTGCAGGTGTAAATTCCACTATAAGAGAAACAACTGCAAATCTTGCAAAAGGAGCAAAATTAGTAGTAATAGAAAAGCTGATGACGCATGATAATCAGATTGCAGAATCAAATATGACAGTATATTTAAATGGAGAAGATGCAACTGTTCAAGTAATATCTAGATCTGTAGCAAAAAATAATTCACAACAAATATTCCATCCAGCAGTTGTTGGGAATGATAAATGTAAGGCACATGTACAATGTGATTCTATAATAATGGATCAAGCTAAGGTAAGATCTGTACCTGAAATAGCTGCAAATCATACTGATGCACAGATGGTACATGAGGCAGCTATAGGTAGAATAAATAATGAGCAGCTTATAAAATTACAAACTTTTGGAATGGATGAAGAAGAAGCAGAAGGTGTAATTGTTGAGGCATTTTTAAATTAAAAGATAAAGAAAAAGTCTAACTCTTTAATTTAGAGTTAGACTTTTTCTTTATCTAGGCATAAAAGTTTCACAGCTTGCATCATGTGCATTAATTTTAACTGATTCAGCCTTACAATATTTATTATCATTATAAGTACAGTTAACTGCATCACATTTTATATCATCTGGTTTAGTGCAGTTACAATTAGTTGAGTTAGTAAAAGAAGAATTATGACCACTTACAAATGTTGAACAATAAGTATTTGATGTAGTTGTTGCACTTTTACCATCTACATTTATTTTACCAGCATAGCAATTACCAGAATTATTATATCCACAATTAGTTGCGGAACAATTTAAATTTGACATATTATTTACCTCCTAATTCTTTAATCACAATTTATTATGTGAAAAAATAAGAAAATTATAGTATTACATTTAATTTATTTTTGGTAAATATAGAATTCATTATTAGGAGATTATCATATTAGCAATATAAAATGGTAATAATAATAAAAACTAAGAGAAGGGATGACTTTTTTATGTTAAACAAATTAGCAAAAAATCAGTATGTGAAATTAGTAAAATCAAATGGTAATGCAAAAGAAGTAGAATATGGAGTAGTATTAAATGAACATGGAGATCAATACGATATAATAAGTGTTGGATTTGAAAATAAAGATGGCCACTTTTTAGCATATCCGCCAAATGTGGAAAACTTAGTTCAAACATATACAACTAATGAAGGAACTATGTTTGATGAAGTTAAAGAAAATCAAGTAAGAAGAGCAATGCATGTATGGATAGAACAAAATTATAAATTATAAAATAAGGGGGAAGTATATTACTTCCTCTATTTTTATAATTGTTGAGAATTGACTTAAGTTAATTTTATGAATAAGGAATATGGCAAAAATTAGATTAAAATGATATAATTTTATTATAAAATAAAGGGGGAATCAATGTGAGCCAATACGTAAATATTAACTCTCAACTAGATGCATTAAAGTTAAAAGAAGTTGAAAAAACCTTTTACCAAAATATACAAGAGAATATTAATATAGTTCCTAAAGTTACTCCTTTTAAAGGGATTAATACAGATTTACTTTATATAAAAGATAATCAAATTTTATTTATAAAGTTTATGGATACTACAGAGGATTTATACTTTATTCTAGAAGAAGAATTACTAGAAGTTATGAATGAAGAATATGAATCTATGAAATTAAAGATGAATCAATTTAATCAAAATATAAATTATAATTATGTATTTATTATGCCTTATGTAGAAATAGAAGATAGCTGTGGATTTGATGATTTTGTAAATAATAATATTATAGATAAAAATAAATTAGAGAAAATAAAGGGAGACAAAAGTAACCTTGATAAATATTTAAAAGGAATAAATAATGAAGTAGAATTAAATTTATTATTATTAGATATATGTCCAGAATATTATTTGTTAAATAATAGACTACATATTAATGATAAGTTTAAGAAAATTTCTTTTTATAATGATGAATATAAATATAGTGCTGCAATGTTAGAAAAAGAACAAATTGAAAAGGCTATTTCAGTATATTATGGAAACACCATATTTAAGGGTGGTTCAGGAAGTGGAAAAACATCAATTATGTTAGCTCGAGCTATAAAATTAGCAAGAGTATATCCACATCATAAGTTTTTGATATTTACTTATACAAAGCAACTTAGAAATGAATTGATAGAAAGTTTGAATCTTCTTTATAAAGACAATAATAATTTAGAAGTACACACATTTAGTTCATTTATTTTTAAGTTAGCTAAGAAATATAATTTAGTTGTAGATTATAATATGTTGAAAACTGATTATGAAAAAGCTTTTAATAACTTAATAAAACAAGCTAAAAACATAATAAAAAATAAAAATATGTTTAAAGGAATTTTTATAGATGAAGTAGAAAGTTTCTCTAATAATGAAGTAGAGTTTATAAGAGAATTTTTATACAAATCAAAATATATATTTAATGTATTTTACTGTGAAAGCTTAAATATATCGAATCATTTAAATATATTTAAGCCAGCTTTTACAAACTTAGAATTTGGACAAGAAATAATATTAGATAAAAACTATAGGCAATCAAAAGAGCTAATTGAATTTACAAATAAGTTTGTAGAAAATTCAAATGAATATATAAAAGTGCTTAGACCTAACTTAAATAAAGAAATATTTACAAGGACTAATCCTGTACTAAAAGAAGGTAAGGTAGTAGATATAGTAAAAGTAAGTGATTTAGATGAGCAATTAAGTGCTATACTTTGGGAAATTGAATATTTTACAAAACAAAAAGGATTAGATTATTCTGATATTGCTATAGTATATCCATATAATAAAAAAAGGTTGAAAAATGGAAAAACTATATACTTCCAATATTTAATAAGAAAGGCTTTAGAAGAAAGAGAAATAGAATATATTTATGCAGAAGATACTCTTACCAATTTAAGTAAAAAAAGTGGAGTGACAATATCAAATATATTTTCTATTAAAAATTTAGAGTATAAGGCTATAATTTTCTGTGAATTAGAGATGTTATATAATCAAACTATAAATGATAAAGAACAAGATTATCAAATAAATGATTTTGTGGGGGATTTAAATAAAATATATTTAGCAATAAATAGAGCAACTGAATATTTAAGTATAATAACGACTTTGAATGAAGATGGTAGTGATTTAATTAAATTACTAATTAATTCTAGACAATAAAAATAGAAACCTGGCAACCAATTGATGCTAGGTTTCTATTTTTAATATTTATACCATAGCAGCTCCAGTGAAATAGAAGTATCCAAGAACTATTATACCAAGAACAATTCTATAGTATCCAAATGCTTTGAAGTCATGTTTTTTAATATAGTCTAATAAGAACTTAATTGCAAATACAGAAACTACAAATGCAACTATAGAACCAGTAGCTAATAGTACCCATTCAAATCCACTAAAGCTAAATCCTGCTTTTAAAAGTTTAAGTGCACTAGCACCAAGCATTGTAGGAACAGCTAAGAAGAATGAAAATTCAGTAGCAACAAATCTAGATGTACCAAGAAGTACAGCACCTATTATAGTAGACCCAGATCTAGATGTACCAGGTATAAGGGCCAAGCATTGGAATAGACCAATACCTAATGCTAACTTATATGTAAGTTGACTGAAGTCTGAAACTTTAGGCTTTTTGTTTCTATTTTCTAGCATTATCATTATAACACCATAGACAATAAGAGCTATAGCAACTGTAGTTGGGTTGAAGAATAATTCATCGATTTTATCTTCAAATAATACACCAATTACACCTGATGGTATTATAGCAACGATAACTTTTGCCCATAAGCTTAATGTTTCACTCTTTTGAGTTTTAGTTTTTGATGAGTCGAATGGATTTAATTTCTTAAAGAATATCATAAGTACAGCAAGGATTGAACCAAACTGAATTACTACTAAGAAAGTACTTACAAAAGTCTTAGATTGATTTAGTTGAAGGAATTGATCAACTAATATCATATGACCTGTACTACTTACTGGTAACCATTCAGTTATACCTTGGACGATACCTAAAATAATAACTTTAAGAATTTCGAAAAATTCGTTCATATTTTATTACCTCCAAATAAACATTAGCCCCATTTAGTTAATAAGTGGATGCTTTTTATAATTTACACTTTTAATTGTAAAAACACTAAATAAAAGTATATCAACAATAAGAAATATATTCAAGATAAAAGAAAAAATGTTATATTTATAGTAATAGAAATAAAGGAGGATTTATGGATAATAACACTATTTTAAGTGAGAAGGAGTTTTATATATTTAATAAGTTTTCAGAAAAACTTAATCCTGCGACTAAACATGATTATTTATCAAAAGTAATATTAATGAAAGTTTATTTAGAAGAAAAAGACTTACTTGATGTTAATAAATATGATTGTCACAATTTTATTGAATATGTAAAAGATAGTTATGCAAAATCTACAAGTGAGAAGATTTATAGTTATTTACATAGTTTTTATAATTTTATGCATAAGAATAAGTATATTGAAATTAACCCATTTACTTATGTAAAAAAGCCAGAAGTAAGTAGAATTAAAACTAAAGATGATGTACTTAGCATTCAAGAAATAAATCAACTTGTAGAAATACTCCCTAAATTAAATATAAGAGATAGAGTAATAATGATATTTTTAGCAACAACAGGATGCTTACTAAACGAGCTTGTTAACTTAAAATGGAAAGATTTACTTATGGATGAAAAAAATAATACATATGTAAGATTAGGGAAAGGCAAGAAAGAAAGAGTAGTTAAGCTTCATCCTTATTGTTTTAAATTGATAGAGGATTATAGAGATTACTCTGGTTTACCAGAGGTTATACTTCCTAGTGAAGGCTTCGTATTTACGACTCAAAAAAGCAATTCTATAACAGATAGAAATGTAAGATTAATAGTTCATAAAGCTTTAGATTTAGCAGGTCTTCCTCAGTATTCAGCTAAAGATTTTCGACACTCATATGCAGCTATAAGCTTAAGACTTGGAGCAGATGAAGAGGATATTAAAAATCAGCTTGGATGGAGTGACAAGTACTATGCTATACGATATAAACATGTACTAAATTTTGTGGATAGTGAAAGTATAGATTATTTATCTAATAGTGAGCACTTAAGTATAAATAAGAAATAAATAAAAGAGATTGAATTTTGATTAAAATTCAATCTCTTTTATTTATTTAATTTTCATTAGAATTATTAGTCTCATATATATTATCACTTGATGTATGAATTTGTTCATGTAAATGGGTATTTTCTTCTTCTAGGTTATTAATTTTTTCTTTTAGATCTTTATTTTCTTCGGTTAAGCTTGTTAACTCTTTAGAGGAGGTATTTTTATTACTATTACAAGCACTACTTTCTAGCTCTTTTATTTTAGATTTAAGTCCACTATTTATTGATTCTAAAGCTTCATTTTCTCGTACTAAGGCATCATACCTATCTTGAAAATTACTACTTTCAATACTAATTTTATTATTATAATGTACAAGAAATATAACAGTTAAAATTAAGCATATAAATAATGAAATAAATAAGTAAGTAAAAACTTTTTTTATCTTAGAGATACTTTTCATCTTTTACCTCCAACCCTATAAACATATTTTATAATATGATAATTATAATCGAAGTTATGATAAATGTAATTATTTTTATTATTGTTATTCTTAATAGAGTGAGATTTATATGATTAAATTTGAGAATATATATAATTTGATTTATATTCATAATATTTAGAAAATATAGTTAGAAAACTAAATAAAAGGGTATCTAAAAAGTATAAAAATAAATAAAGATTAAAATGAAATAATAAATTGATGTAAATTATATAAAATATAAGAATACTAGGAGGTTAAGATATGAGAATAGAGATTTTTGAAAAAAGTGTATATGGTATTAAAGGATTAGTAAGTTCTAGTAATGATATAGATTTAATAAAAATGAGTAAATATATAGAAGATTTAAATAAAGAATTTGATTATTTAGAAATAAATAGGTATGAAGTTATAGAAAAACCAAGATACATTAGTTCTCTTATGAATATTAGCAATAATAAAGAATTTATAGTAAGAAACAAGTCAGTAAGTTCGTTAACTAGTATAAATACAAATAATTCAATAATATTAAGTAATAAAAGTTTACCTATAATATTAATAGATGGAGAAATAGTTAAATGGGAGAATATCCAAATATTATTGAGCTTAGAGAAATTATATCTTCATTAAAGCAGAAAAAAGTTAACTGTATATAAATTAAATTATTAATAGTTAAATATATAAAATGGCCATATCTAATTAGATATGGCCATTTTATATTATCTGTTATATTACCTAAATTTGTCGAAATGTACCATTTAAAATTATTCAAAATTATGGTATAAATAAATATAGTTAAATTACTTATAAGAGATAAGGAGAATATGATGCAACTTACATTAGAAAATAAATCAGACAGCAATGTAAAGAAAAGTAAAAAAATTAAATTACCGACAGCATATACAATATTATTTTCTATTATAGTTATAATTGCTATTATAACACATATTATACCAGGAGTTATTCCAGCTACAATATCAGATGTAGTTATGGCTCCTATGAATGGTCTAAAAGATGCTATAGATATATGTGTATATGTACTTTTAATGGGAGGATTTTTAAATATAGTAACTAAAACAGGAGCACTTGATGCTGGTATTGGTGAAATAGTAAAAAAACTAAATGGAAAAGAACTTTTATTAATACCAATATTAATGTTTATATTATCATTAGGTGGTACAAGTTTTGGTATGGCAGAAGAAACTTTAGCATTTTATGCTTTAGTAACTGCTACAATGATGGCAGCTGGATTTGATTCATTAACAGCTGTTGCTACAATATTGCTTGGAGCTGGAGTAGGTGTTCTAGGCTCTACAGTAAATCCATTCTTGGTAGCAACAAGTGTAGATTCATTAAAAGGTGTAGGAGTAGAAGTGAATCAAGCTATAGTTATGGGAATTGGAACAACACTTTGGGCATCATCACTTTTAATATCTATATACTTTGTAATGAAATATGCAAAAAAGGTTAAAGATAATAATGCAAATTCATTATTATCAAAAGATGAATTAAAAAATTCTAAAGAAGCTTTTTTAGAAGGTAAAGAAGATGTACCGGAATTTACAACTAAACGAAAAATAGTTATGGCTATATTTGCAGTTGCATTTATAGTAATGGTACTTGGAGTAATACCTTGGGAGAGGTTTGGAATAACAATATTTTCTCATACAGATTTTCTAACTGGAGTATCTCTAGGTAATTGGTGGTTCAGTGAATTGGGTATGTGGTTTGTACTTATGTCTATATTAGTAGGATTAGTATATGGATTTAAAGAAAAAGATATAGTATCTTATATAATTGAAGGTGCAGGAGATATGGTCGGAGTAGCACTTATAATAGGTATATCAAGAGGTGTATCTGTTATAATGTCTAGTACAGGACTTGACGCACAAGTTTTGAATAGTGCATCATCTGCATTAAGTGGTATGTCTCCTATATTATTTACAAATGTTGCATTTTTAATATATATTGCACTATCATTCTTAATACCATCAACATCAGGACTTGCAAGTGTATCTATACCAATATTTGGAGCTTTAGCTCATAAATTAGGATTCTCACCAGAGTTAGTTATATCTATACTTGGTGCAGGTTGCGGACTTGTAAACTTAATAACACCAACATCAGGAGTTGTAATGGGTGGTCTTGCAATAGCTAAAGTTGAATATGGTACATGGATTAAATTTGCTACTAAAGTAATAGTATGTATATTTATATCATCAGCGATTATACTATCAGTTGGAATGATGTTATTATAAAAAAATAGACTATCTTAAAATGAAACTTTGTTTTAAGATAGTCTATTTTTTATAAATTTAAAATAATTATTGACTATCCACATACTGGATAGTTTAAGATAAACAGTATGATTAAAAGAAAGGATGGTAGTTTATGAATACAGAAAACATACTAGGAACAGATAAGATATCTAAACTATTTATAAAATTCTCATTGCCAGCAATTATAGCCATGGTTATTAATGGAATGCAAACTATTATAGATGGAATATTTTTAGGTAATTTTGTAGGAGCAAATGCAATGGCTAGTGTAAACTTAGTTCAACCATTTACACAGCTAATTATAGGAAGTAGTATGATAATAAGTATAGGTTGTTTAAGTTTTATAGGTAGAACATTAGGAGAAGGAAAAGTCGATGAAGCTAGAAATATATTTAAAACTTCTTTTATAATTATGATTATTACATCTTTGATAATAACTACAATTGGAGTGATTTTTAATAAGAATATAGCTATAATTTTGGGAGCAAATAGTGTATTACTAGAAAGTGTATCTTTATATATAAAGACATTGGCTATGTTTGCAATTCCTATGTCAACTATATTTTTATTTGGATTTGTGGATAGAGCAATAGAAAAGCCAGAACTTTACTTAAAAGGAAGTGTGCTAAGTGTTTTTACTAATATAATACTTAACTACCTGCTTATAAAGTAATTACAATTAGGTATAAAAGGAGCAGCTATTGCAACAGGAATGTCTTACTCAATAGCTATTTTGGTAGTTATAATGCCTCTATTAAAGAAAAGTACAGTAGTAAATATATTTAAAGGTAACTTTGATAAGTCTACAATATGGCCAGTTATATATAATGGGTCATCAGAAGGTGTAACTGCAATAGCTATTGCGACAACTGCTTATGTTTTTAATATGGCTTTTATGAAGATAGCTGGAGAAATAGGAATTGCAGCATTTACAAGTATTAGCTATATTTCACAATTTGGAACATTAATAATGTTTGGTATATCTGATGGTATAGGTCCAATAGTAAGTTATAACTATGGATACAAAGAATTTGGTAGAGTAGAAGAAGTATTAAAAATTTCTTATAAAGTTACTCTATCTGTAGGTATATTTTTATTTTTTGTATTATTCTTATTTGGTAAGAATTTAGTTGGTATGTTTGCAGGTGGAAATAAAGATGTATTAGATATGGCTATAGAGGGATCTAAAATATATGCATGTACATTTTTCTTTAATGGATTTAATATAGTTTACTCTGGGTATTTTACTGCAATAGGAAAAGCTAAAGAATCTATAGTAATATCTGCATGTATAGGCATAGTATTTATTATAATTGGTATATTTATTTTACCTATGATATTAAATTTAAATGGTGTATGGTTAACAATTCCATTTGCAGAGCTAATGACATTTTTAGTTGGAACAAAAATGATGAATATAAATAAATTTACAAAGAAAGTAGAAGCCTTAGTTTAGAAATACAAAACTGAACTAAAAGTAAAAAGAACTTGTTATCGTTCGGATATTCTTGTATAATAAAAAAGTAAAATAAGATTTTAAGGACGGTGCTAATAATTATGATAGATAACAAATACACTACTTATACTAACCCATTAACAGATAGATATTGTAGCAAAGATATGAGTTATATATTCTCTCCTCAATTTAAATTTTCGACTTGGAGAAAATTATGGGTTGCTCTTGCAGAAGGTGAACATGAACTAGGACTTAATATAACGAAAGAGCAATTAGATGAATTAAGAGCAAACGTAGATAATATAAATTTTGAAGAAGCAAGAAAAATAGAAAAAGAAGTTAGACATGATGTTATGAGTCATGTTAAAGCGTATGGATTACAATGTGATAAAGCAAAAGGGATAATACACTTAGGTGCTACTTCAGCTTATGTTGGAGATAATACAGATGTAATACAAATGACAGAAGCGTTAAAACTTATAAGAGTTAAATTAGTAAACTTAATTAATAATTTAAAAGAATTCTCATTAAAATATAAAGATATGCCAGCTTTAGGATTTACTCATTTCCAAGCAGCACAACTTACAACAGTAGGTAAAAGAGCTACATTATGGACTCAAGATTTAATAATTGACCTTGAAGATTTAAACTTTAGAATAGAAAATATGAAACTGAGAGGAGTAAAAGGTACTACTGGAACTCAAGCTAGTTTCTTAAATTTATTCGAAGGTGATCATGATAAAGTTAAAGAATTAGATAAAATAATATGTAATAAAATGGGATATAAATCTTCATATGCAGTAAGTGGACAAACATATACTAGAAAGTTAGACTATCAAGTAATAAGTATATTAAGTGGAATAGCTCAAAGTATGCATAAAATGACTAATGATATAAGACTTTTACAAAGCTTAAAAGAATTAGAAGAACCATTTGAAAAAAATCAAATAGGTTCATCAGCTATGGCATATAAAAGAAACCCAATGAGAAGTGAAAGAATAGCTTCTTTATCAAAATATATAATAAGTGAATCTTTAAGCCCAGCTTTAGTTGAAGCTACTCAATGGCTAGAAAGAACATTAGATGACTCTGCTAATAAAAGACTTGCAATACCTCAAGCATTTATGGCTGCAGATGCTATTCTTGAAATAGGAATAAATGTAACAGATGGATTAGTCGTATATGAAAATATGATATCTAAGAGAATAAATGAAGAACTACCATTTATGGCTACAGAAAATATACTTATGGAAGCTGTAAAAAGAGGTGGAGATAGACAAGAATTACATGAAGTTATAAGAGAATTATCTATGAAAGCAGCATATAGAGTTAAGCATGAAGGAAAAGATAATAACCTTATAGATTTAATAATAGATAGTAATGCATTTAATATGAGTAAAGAAGAAATATTATCTATAATGAATCCTAAAAACTTTATAGGAAGAGCTCCAGAGCAAGTTGTAGATTTTGTAAATGATGTTGTAGAACCTGCAATAGAGCCATTTAAAGAAAGTATAGGAATAGATGTAGATTTACACGTATAAATTAAAACAAAAGGGGCCTTATGAGTTAATCTCATTAGGTCTTTTTATGCTTGTAAGAAATGATAGTGAAAAGTATAATAATAAAAGAAAATTTTATAATCAACATTAGGAGGAATTAATATATGCCACAAATTAAAATAAGAGGAATTCATGAAAATGAAATATGTAAAATAAGTGAGAAGATGATAGATGAATTAGTAGAGGCAGTAAAATGTCCAAGAGATTATTTTGAAATAGAATGTATAAAGTCTATAGCAATTAGAAATGGTAAGATAGCAGATGTATATCCTTTCGTAGAAGTTGCTTGGTTTGATAGAGGCCAAGAGGTGCAAGACAGAGTAGCTAAAATAATTACAAACAATATAAGAGAAAATTTAAGTATAGAAAGTATGGATTTAGCTTTTACAGTTTTTGAAAAGAGTAAGTATTATGAAAATGGAGAACACTTTTAAATAAAGTTTAAAATATATGAATTAAAATGATATTTAATGCAAAAAGTAACCCTATAAAACTAAGGAGGGAGACTTATGGCAGAAAATAACAATAATAAGAAACTAACTTTAATAGCATTAATATTAATGATATTTACTTCAGTATTTGGTTTTGCTAATATGCCTAGAGCATTTTACTTAATGGGATATGCAGCAATACCATGGTATTTATTAAGTGCTATATTATTTTTTATACCATATGCATTTATGATGGCTGAATATGGAGCTGCTTATCAAAATGAAAGTGGTGGTATATATTCCTGGATGGAGAAATCTGTAGGAGCAAAATATGCTTTTATAACTACTTTCATGTGGTATGCGTCATACATTGTTTGGATGGTAAATGTATCATCTTCTATATGGGTTCCTTTATCTAATGCAATATTTGGATATGATAGAACTTCTGAATTTGCATTATTTGGATTAAATGCTACCAAAAGTTTAGGTATATTAGCCGTTATATGGATTATAGTTGTAACCTATATATCAACAAAAGGTGTAGAACAAATAAGAAAAATAACTTCTATTGGAGGTTCAGCTATAGCATTGCTAAATATAGTTTTATTAATTGGTGGTTTAACTGTATTGTTATTAAATAAAGGAAGATTAGCTCAACCGATAGAAAATGTAGTAAGAAGCTTTACTTTCTCACCAAATCCAGCATATCAGAGTTTAATAAGTATATTCTCTTTTCTAACATATGCAATATTTGCATATGGAGGACTTGAAGCTCTAGGAGGACTAGTAGACCAAACTGAAAATGCTGAAAAAACTTTCCCTAAAGGTGTAACTATAGCAGCGATAGTTATAGCAGTTGGATATTCACTTGGAATACTTGCATGTGGTCTATTTACTAACTGGAATAATGTATTATCTGTAGAAGGTGTTAATATGGCTAATGTAGCATACATATTAATGCAAAATCTAGGATATGAGCTAGGTATTGCACTTGGTATATCAGCAAATACTTCACTAACTATAGGTTTATGGATAGCAAGATTTACAGGATTATCTATGTTCTTAGCTTTAAGTGGAGCATTTTTCACATTAACATATTCACCATTAAAGACATTAATACAAGGATCTCCACAAGAAGTATGGCCAGGTAACTTTGCAAAACTTGATGAGGGGATGCCTAAAAATGCCATGAAAGTTCAAGCTACTATAGTAATAGCACTTATAGTATTAGTATCTTTTGGAGGAAAAGGAGCGGCAGAATTTTTCTCACTACTAATAGCAATGACAAATGTAGCAATGACAATACCATATGTATTTTTAGCAGCTGCATTTCCTGCATTTAAGAGAAAACAATTAAAAGGTGAAGTAGACAAGCCATTTTTAGTTTATAAAACTTATACAACGGCACTAGTAGCTACTGTTATAGTAAGTATAGTTGTAACTTTTGCTAATATATTTTCAATAATAGAACCTACATTTTCTGGTAAAACTTTAGATACAATAATGATGATAGCAGGACCTGTTATATTTGCTGTAATAGCATTTGTATTGTATACAAATTATGAGAAAAAGCACATAAAAAGTAAATAAATAATAAAAAATAAAGAACTTATTAAATTTAAATTTAATAAGTTCTTTATTTTTTATTTGGTAGTTTAAAAATAGCTTATATTATTGATAATTTAAGGGAAAACTATTGTATTTTGGATAATTTTAATGTAAACTATTAATTGTTAAAAAGTTAATAAACTAAACATCTGGGGTGATTATATTATGAAAGGTATAGTATCAAATACGATAGGTTTTATTTCGAAAACGTTTCCAACGTTATATTCAAGTTTCTACTTAGATTATTTAAAACAATACTGTAGTATATATGACGTGAATAAGACACAGCTAAGAGCATTAGTTTTTGTAAATAATAATGGACCAATAAGTATGACAGATCTATGTGCTAAGTTAAACATAGAAAAGGGGAGTTTAACAAGCATGGTAGACGATTTAACTGATAAAGGATATGTTGTTAGGGATAAAGATATTTCTGATAGAAGGAAATATTTAATAACTATAACGGAAAGTGGTAAAAATGTTGCTTCTGATTTTATGAATAAGTTAAGTAATAGTTTAGAAGAAAAGCTTTTCAAATTAACAGAAGAAGAGCAAGATAAGTATATGGAAGCAATAGGAACATTACAAGCTATTCTTAGTAAACAAGAATTAAGTTAGCCATTAAATTAAAAAAACTGTAGTTAACAAAAAGAAATATTTACTAATTGTTAACTACAGTTTTTTATTTTATATATTCCTCTAATCCTTCTTTTAATATTTGGGCTGCTCTTTTTAAGTCTTTTTCATTTAAAATATATGCAAGACGTATTTCGTTTTCACCTAAGTTTTTAGTTGAATAAAATCCTTCAGCAGGGCATATCATGACTGTTTCGTTATTTCTATTGAACTTACTTAACATCCAAATTGCAAAATCTTCAGCATCTTCTATAGGAAGTTTTGCTAAAATATAAAAGGCTCCATGTGGTTTTTTACAAACTACACCATTTACCTTCATTAATTCATTATATAAAACGTCTCTTCTTTTATTGTACTCATCCTTTATATTATTAAAGTATGATACAGGGGTATTATATAAATCTACAGCACCTATTTGATCAAGGGTTGATACACAAAGTCTACTTTGGCATAGTTTTAATATTTGAGAAATTAAATTTTTATTTTTTGAAGCAATAGAACCTATTCTAGCGCCACAAGCACTATATCTTTTTGAAATACTATCAATTATTATAACTCTATCATTTACTTCATCTATATTCCCAAAACTTGTATATATAGAATCATCATATATAAATTCTCTATAAACTTCATCGGATATTATCCATAAATTATGTTTTAAAGCTATTTCAGATATCATTTTTACTTCATCTTTAGTATAAACTGTTCCAGTTGGATTGCTAGGATTAGTTAGGAGTATTGCCTTGGTATTTGAATTTATCTTTGAAGTTATGTATTCTTTAGACGGAAGCCTAAATCCATCTTCTGCTGTTGTTGTAATAGGTACAATATTAACATTTGCCGCTTGAGTAAATCCTAAATAATTAGTATAAAATGGTTCTGGAGTTAAGATATTATCATTTGGATCACAGACTGCCATTATAGCAAATAGCAAGGCTTCACTTCCACCATTTGTAACTAATATTTCATCTTTATCAAATTTAATATCATAATTTAGATAATAATTTTGAATTGCAGATACTAATTCGGGTATACCTTGAGATGGGCAATATTCTAAAACATCGTTATTGAAGTTTTTAACAGCATAAAAAAAGTCGCTGGGTGTTTTTATATCAGGTTGCCCAATATTTAAGTGATAAACTTTGATACCATTTTTTTTTGCTGCTTCTTCAAAAGGTGATAGCTTTCTAATAGGAGAGGATTGCATAGAGCTAACCCTTTTTGAGTAATTCATAAAAAAACCCCCCTTTAAATAAAATTTTACTTAAGTTTAATAGTAGCAGATATAGATATAAAAATCATTATAAAGTAGATATATGCTAGTATTAGGATAGTGTATAATTTAAATGAAGTTTATAAAAAATTTATATTTAAATTATAGCTTATGAGTAAAGAATAATATTGATAAAATTTATATATTCAAGGTATGTAAAAAATGAATTATAATAAGTTTAATAAGTCATTATAATCAAGAGGTGTGAATATGAGAGAACTTAGAAGAGATCCTATTACTAATGATATAGTTGTACTTGCAAAAAATAGAAATAAAAGACCTATGGATAAAGTCAAATTTCAAAATGATATAGAGACTAAAGAATCATATATAAAAAATTGTCCTTTTTGTAGAGGGAATGAAAAGCATACAGAAAGATCTACATTTGAAATAATAGGAGCAGATGGATGGTTAGTAAGGTCTGTTTATAATAAGTTTCCTATAGTTGAGCCATGCTCAGATGAAATTTATGGGGAACATGAGGTTATGATTGATACAAATAGACATAATGGTAGTTTTTATAATATGAGTGAGAAAGAATTTTTATACTTATTGAAGATGTATAAAAATAGATATATAAGTTTATCTAAAAATATTAAAGTAAGATATGTAAGTATTTTTAAGAACTTTTTGAGAAGAGCAGGAGCATCATTAAATCACCCTCATTCACAAATTATATCTTTATCTATAATACCACCTGAGGTAGAGAATGAAATTAATATATCTAAAAGATATTATGAAAAATATAAAATGTCATTATATCAAAATATTATAGAGGAAGAAATTAAGTATGAAAAAAGAATTATACATGATAATAAAGACTATTTAGTCATGGTTCCTGAGATAAGTAAATATGGTGGCGAGATACGAATTTTATTTAAACAGAATACAAGATTCGAAAATATTAAAGAAAGTGATTTAAATGAATTAGCTATTATTTTCAAAAAATTATTTAGAAATATATATATAGTGCAAGGATATAACCCTTTTAATATATGTATACATACACATCCTATTAATGGAGAAGATCATGATCACTTTTATCCTCATATACATATAATCCCTAGAAAATATAGCTTTGGAGGGTTTGAATTAGCTACAGATGTTTATGTATCATCTATAGATGCAGATAAATTAGCACAAAGTTTGAAGTTTACATAGTAAAAGCTACCTAAATTAAAAATGGTAGCTTATATTATTATATTAAAGGTATGATTATAATAATATAACTTAGGGTATCTTAAATAATATAAATAAAAATACATAAAATGACAAAAGTTAAATTAATATGATAAAATTAAAATCAATTAATAAACTAAGGAGGAACATATGAAATTTATATCGTGGAATGTTAATGGTATCAGAGCTTGTGTAACAAAAGGATTTTTAGACTTCTTTAAAGATGTAGATGCCGATATATTTTGTCTTCAAGAAACTAAGCTTCAAGAAGGTCAAATAGATTTAGAGCTAGAAGGATATTATCAGTACTGGAATTATGCTCAGAAAAAAGGATACTCAGGAACTGCAATATTTACTAAAATAAAGCCTATAAGTGTATCATACGGAATAGATATAGAAGAACATGATAATGAAGGTAGAGTCATAACTTTAGAATTTGAAGATTTTCATTTTGTAACAGTTTACACTCCAAACTCACAAAGTGAATTAAAAAGATTATATTATAGAATGAAGTGGGAAGATGACTTTAGGGAATATTTATTAAAATTAGATAGTAAAAAGCCTGTAATAATGTGTGGAGATTTAAATGTAGCTCATAAAGAAATAGATTTAAAAAATCCTAAGACTAATAGAAAAAATGCTGGATTTACTGACGAAGAAAGAAACAAATTTACAGACTTCTTAAATTCTGGATTTATAGACACTTATAGATATTTTAATCCAGATAAAACAGATATATATTCTTGGTGGTCTTATAGATTTAAAGCGAGAGAAAAGAATGCAGGTTGGAGAATAGATTATTTCTGTGCATCAAAAAAATTAGAGGACAGATTAGTTAGTGCAGATATACATACAGAAGTACTAGGGTCAGATCATTGCCCGGTAGAATTAGTTATAAAATAAAAAAGGTTTCACTTAAATAAGTGAAATCTTTTTTTTATAGAATAAATTATTAATAACATGAATAATATTTATAGTGATAAGATCATGATCGTGAATAAAGTATGAAAGTATTTTTAAGGGGGATATCAAAATGAACTTATTAGATTTAAGAAGCAAACTAGAAAAGGGTAAAGAATTACAAGGTGAAGTAGTATACATAAAAGAAGATAATCTTATATCGGGAATAGACTCAGTGTATAAAAATCAAGAGGATAAAAGCGTGGTTTTATTAAAGTCTAAAGAAGAGACAATAAAGGTAGATCATCTACTTGAAATATTAAATGAAATATATGCTTTCGTAGGAGATGTAGAAGTTTTTACTTCTGATAGAGAATTAAGTAGAGATATAAGTAAAAAAATACAATCTGTAGAATTTGCACAATATGAATTAGTAAAAATGTTATTTATAAATGTATAATATTGGCGAAAATTCTGTATATATATTGTTATTATACAGAATTTTATGATACACTAAAAAATATGATATTTATATAAAAAGACCTTAGGGTCTTTTTTATATTTTAATATAGACTTTATAAATAATTCAGTTAGGGGAAATATATGAAAAAAGTATTTGGAGTATTATCTATAATAAGTATAGTTTTTATTGGGGCGAATTTTATATCAAATAAAGCTGATTACAGAATTGAAGCTGAAAGTAAATCATCAAAATATATTGATATTTCAAAAAAAGTAAATGATGAAAGTAATGATATAAAAATTACACAGGAATATATAGAAGGTGTACAAGCTTTATTTGTAAATGATATAGTAGTAGTAAATAAAGAGTTTGGACTTCCAAAAGATTATAGAGCACCAAAAGAATTAGAGGTAGAGGCCTTAAATGCAGCTGAAAATATGATAAAAGATGCATTAAAAGAAGGTATTATTATAAATATTAAAAGTGGATATAGGTCTTATAAAACACAAGAAGCATTACATGATTATTATGTAAAGAGAGATGGCAGTAAAGCAGCTAAAAGATACTCTGCAACTCCAGGGCATAGTGAGCATCAAACTGGACTAGCATTTGATTTTACGACTAGTAATACCCGTAAATCGATTGGAACGTGGTTTACAGATACTCAACAAGCAAAATGGTTATATGAAAATGCATATAAGTATGGATTTATAATAAGATATCCACAGGGAAAGGAAGATATTACTGGATATCAGTATGAATCATGGCATTATAGATATGTAGGATATGAACATAGTAAGAACTTTGTAATGAATAACTTAACATTAGAAGAATATTTAGGATTAGACTAAATTTAAGAGGTGATTTATAAAATGAGTGAATATGGAAATTTACAAAAAGTTAAAAATGGAAAAAGAACTTACGCAATAACACCCCATATACCAGGAGGATTTGTACTTCCAGAAACTCTTATAAAAATAGCAGAAGTAGCTAAAAAGTATAATGGTGTATTAAAGATAACTTCGGGTCAGAGAATACTTATAACGAATCTTAGACAAGAGGATTTAAAGGATATTTGGAATGAGTTACAAATGGAGCCGGCAGTAAGGGTACAAAATTCATTAAAAAATGTTGAAATATGCCCAGCAAATTATTGTAAGAGATCAAAATATTCTACTATAGGTATAGGCATGAAAATAAGTAAGAACTTTCATGGTATGGAGTTACCATGCAGAACAAAGATAGGGGTTGCTGGATGTAGAAATGCATGTGCAAGTGTCTATGCAAAAGATATTGGTGTAATTGTAGATATAGATGGTAAATTTTTTGTAACAGTAGGTGGTAGTGCAGGATTTTATCCAAGACCTTCTGATATAGTAACAAAGGGCTTATCAGAAAAAGAAGCGTATAACTTAGTAGAAGTAATACTAAGTTATTATAAAGAAAATGCTAATCCAGGAGAAAAACTTGGAGATTTTATAGATAGAATTAGTATAGAAAAATTTAGAGAATATATACTAAAAATAACTAATTTAAATATAATACTATAAGAAAAGTCTAGTTATAAAAATAGAAAAATTTTATGACTAGACTTTATTTGCATGAAAAATGTTTTCCTTTGAAGAATATAAATACTTTATGTTATAATAAGTGTAAACTATTAACAATGAATTAGGGAGCGATATACATGAATATAATTGATATAGCTAGACTTGCTGGAGTATCAAAATCAACTGTGTCTAGATATTTAAATGATGGATATGTAAGTGAAGAGAGTAGAAAAAAGATACAAGAGGTAATAGATAAAACTGGTTTTGTTCCATCTACATATGGTAAAACATTAAGGACTAAAAAAACTAATTTAATTGGAGTAATATTACCTAAAATAAGTTCAGAGACAATAAGTAAAATAGTTGGTGGTATAAGTGAAGAAATATCAAATGATGATTATAATATTATACTAGGTAATACTGATTTAAATATAGAAAAAGAAATTGAATACTTAAATATATTTAGAAATAAGAATGTAGATGGTGTAATTTTTGTAGCTACTATAATAACAGAAAGACATTTAGAGATAATAAAGCAAATGAAGGTTCCAATAGTTATTGTAGGACAAAATATTGAAGGGTATCCTTGTGTATATCATAGTGATTATGAAGCTGCATATGAAATGACTAATTATTTAATAGAGAATAATCACAAAAAAATAGCATATATAGGAACTAATGATGAAGATATATCTACTGGAATAAATAGAAAGAATGGCTTTATAAATTGTTTAAAAGATAATTCTATAATATGTGATAAAAGTTTAATAAAAAATGCTAATTTTTCTCAACAATATGGATATGAAATGACAAGAGAACTTTTAAAAATCAACAAAGATATTGATGCAATATTCTGTGCAACATATACAATGTCATTAGGAGTATTATCATATTTAAGAGAACATAACATAGAAGTACCAGATGAGATTAGTTTATGTGCAATAGGAGATTCTAAGTTTTCAAATTTAATAACACCAAGTATAACTACTGTACAATACTTTTATAAAGAAAGTGGTATAAAGAGCACAAAGATGCTATTAGACATATTGAGTGGAAGATGTAAAAAAGAAAATTTAGAATCTATTAAGTTAGGATATAATTTTTTAAAAAGGGATAGTGTAAGACATAAATAATATTTATAGATATAAAATTTATGAAAATGTTTACAAAAGTCCTTACTAATTATATAATTTAATTATAATTTAGCCATATAAAATTAGTTATTATTCACAGAACAGAGTATTATAATAAGATATCATAAAGAATTATTTAACAAAATGAATTACTTATAGTAAAAATTTATTATCAACGTTAATATTTAATTATAAATTATTTAGATTGTAAATTATAGTTTTGTTAAATAGGGGATGTAAGATATAATATTAAATCGTAAGGGAACGTTCCCTTATGATTTATATGGGAACGATACCTCAAGTTGTAATTCTATGTTTTAGGCATAAAAACTGATTAAAAAAAATAATAAAAAAAGGAGAGATGTATACATGAACTACAATGCAGTAGCAAAAAGCATTTTAGAAAACATAGGAAATAGTGAAAATATAGAATCTGCAGCTCACTGTGCAACAAGGTTTCGTATAGTACTTAGAAATGAGAGCCTTATAAATAAGGATGCAATTCAAAATATAGATGGAGTTAAAGGCGTATTTATAACAGCTGGACAGCTTCAGATAATATTTGGAACAGGAATTGTAAATAAAGTTTTTGAAGAGTTTGCTAAAATAGCAAATATAAAAGAAGCAACAAAAGAAGAAGTTAAACAAGTTTCTGCGAAAAAAGGTAGTCCATTAAAAAGAGCGATACGTACATTAGGAGATATATTTGTTCCAATATTACCAGCAATAGTTTCTTGTGGATTAATGATGGGAATAGTTGAAGCTTTAAAATTCTTAGCTTCTAGTGGATATGTAGATATAAATACAAGTGGATCACTATTTGTAATGTTAGATTTATTTAGTAGTGCCGCATATAATTTTTTACCAATATTAATTGGATATAGCGCTGCAAAAGTATTTGGTGGAAATGTTTATTTAGGTGCAGTTATAGCTATGATAATGATACATCCAAGCTTACAAAATGCGTGGACAGTAGCAAGTGAAGGTGTACAATCTACTCAATCAGTTTGGTTTGGACTTTACAGTATAGATATGATTGGTTATCAAGGACATGTAATACCAATAATGATAGCTGTATATGTTATGAGTGCAATAGAGAAGAAACTTCATAAAATAGTACCAGAAATGTTAGATTTATTTGTTACGCCATTAGTTACTGTGTTTGTAACAGGTTATTTAACTTTAACTATAATAGGACCAATATTTGTTGTTTTAGAAAATGGAGTTTTAGATGCAGTACAATGGCTAATACAAATACCTTATGGAATTGGTGGATTCATAATGGGTGGAGTATATAGTACAACTGTTGTTGCAGGGCTTCATCATATGTACAATATAATAGATTTCGGGCAATTGGCGCAATTTGGGTTTAGCTATTTTGTTCCTATTGCTTGTGCAGCTAACATATCTCAAGGTGGAGCTGCATTAGGGGTTGCTTTAAGAACTAAAAATCCAAAAACTAAAGCATTAGCATTGCCAGCGGCATTAAGTGCATTACTTGGTATAACAGAACCAGCTATATTTGGGGTTAACTTAAGGTATATGAGACCGTTTGTTGCAGCAGCAATAGGTTCAGCATGTGCGTCTTTATATGCAGCTGTAGTAGGATTAGGTGCAACAGGTACTGGTGTAACAGGGATATTTGGAATACTTCTTACTTTACATGCTCCTTTACATTATGCAATATTGTTTGCAATTGCATTTTGTGTATCATTAGTTTTAACTATGATATTTGGTATAAAAGAAGAAGAATAGCATTATAAAAAATCTAAACATAATTATGTTTAGATTTTTTTATTTTAATGAAAAAATGAAATTTAATAAAATATTTTGAAAATGTTTACAATATTAAAGTGGTAATATATAATCAAAAGGTGGGAACGATACCATAAAAATATTACTTAGTTATGAATTTAATTTATATAGAACAATATATTAAAAAGGAGGTTGTATATGAGTATTATAAAAAGAGAACTTTCAAAAGTACTTGAAGTTTACAAGAGTTATGAAAAAACAAAAGTTGATAAAGATGAGTTTAGATTGAAGTTTCATTTAATGCCTCCAATAGGTTGGCTAAATGATCCTAATGGATTATGTCAATTTAAAGGGGAGTATCATATATTTTATCAATATTCACCATTTGAAGTTAAAGGTGGAATAAAGTTATGGGGTCAATATGTATCTAAAGATTTAATAAACTGGGAAGATAGAGGGGCAGTAATTTTTCCTGACACAATTTATGATATTCATGGTGTTTATTCAGGAAGTGCATTTATAGAAGATGATAAAATAAACTTTTTTTATACAGGAAATGTAAAACACTTAGGAAATCATGATTATATATCTTCTGGTAGAGGTCATAATACAATGATGTTTACAAGTGAAGATGGAATAAATTTTAGTGAAAAAAAAGTTTTATTAGAAAATATAGATTATCCACAAAATATGACTTGTCATGTTAGAGACCCTAAAGTATTAAAAAAAGATAATAGTTATTATATGGTATTAGGAGCTAGAGATAATACAGATAAGGGATGTATATTATTATATAAATCAAATAATTTAGAAGATTGGAATTATATAAATACAATAACTACTAAGGAAAAATTTGGATACATGTGGGAGTGCCCAGACTTAATAAAGCTAAAGGATGTTAAGAATGGAAATATCAAATACATGTTATCTATGTCACCACAGGGTATAAGAGAGGATGGATATAAGTATAATAATATATATCAAAGTGGCTATTTCTTAGGTGATATGAATTTTGATAAAGGAGAATTTACCTTTGGAGAATTTGTTGAACTAGATAGAGGTTTTGACTTCTATGCTCCACAAACTTTTGTAGATGAAAAAGGAAGAACTATACTAATAGGATGGATGGGTCTTCCAGATATAGAAAAAGATCACTATACAAATCCAACAGATATAAATGGATGGATGCATGCATTAACTATGCCTAGAGAATTAATTTTTGTAAATAATAAATTACTTCAACTTCCAGTAAAAGAAATTGAAAAGTTAAGAAAAAATAAGATTACAAATTATCTAAATAATATACAAGAATTTAGTGAGTTAAAAGGCGATGTTTATGAACTTGAAGTTAAATTTAATAGTGAAATCGATAACTTTGAATTAAACTTAAAATCAGACTGTAATATAAAATATAATAATGATGAAAAATTAATAAAATTAAGCTTTAAAGAAAGTGGATATGGAAGAAGATTAAGAGCAGTTAAGATTGATAGGCTAGAAAGTTTAAGAATATTTGTAGATAAATCTAGTGTTGAAATATTTGTAAATTACGGAGAAGAAGTATTTACAAGTCGTATGTATTGCAAAGAAAGAAATAATGATATAGAATTTAAGGGTAATTTAAATGATATAAAAATTAATTTATACGAATTGGGAGAATATAAATATGTATAAAATAATGACCATTGGAGAAGCATTAATAGACTTTATACCAAATAAAAAGAATTGTATGCTAAAAGAAGTTACAGAATTTGAAAGGATTGCAGGGGGAGCACCAGCTAATGTTGCAGCTGCAGTTGCAAAACTAGGTGGAAACGCATACTTTGTATCACAATTAGGAATGGATGCTTTTGGAGATCATATAATAGATGTTCTTAATGATGCAAGTGTCAATACAGAATATGTATTAAGAACGAATAAAGCTAATACAGGGCTTGCTTTTGTTTCTTTAAAAGAAGATGGCAATAGAGATTTTTCATTCTATAGAAACCCAAGTGCTGATTTATTACTTGAAGAAAATAATATAGAAGAAGATTGGTTTTTAGATTGTGGAATATTACATTTCTGTTCAGTAGACTTAGTTGAGTCGCCTATGAAGTATGCTCATAAAAAAGCTATAGAACTTGCTAAAAAAAATAAGGCAATAATAAGTTTTGATCCAAATGTAAGGTTACCACTTTGGAAAAATGAAAATGATTGTAAAAATGTAATTCTAGAATTTTTACCTTTATGTAATATAGTTAAAATATCTGATGAAGAATTAGAATTTATAACAGGTATAAAAGATGAAAATAAAGCACTAGAAAACTTATTTGTAGGTAATGTAAAGGTAGTTATATATACAAGAGGAGCTAATGGAGCTCTATTTATAACAAAAAATATGAATATTATAGAAAGTAATGGATTAAAAGTAGATGCAATAGATACTACAGGAGCAGGAGATTCTTTTATAGGGTCATTTTTATATCAATTAGGTAGAGAAAATGTAACTGTAGAAAATATAGATAAATTAGATGAAAAAATAGTAAAAGATATGTTAGATTTTAGTAACAGATATGCTGCAGACACAACTACTAAAAAAGGTGCGATAGCAGCTATGTGTACATTAGAAGAAATAAAATAATAAATACAGAGGAGAATGAAAATGGGATTATTTGATTTTTTTAAAAAGAAAAAAGATGTGGTTGTAGAAGATAAAAACACAGTAGAATTAAAAGGAATAGTATGTCCGACAAATGGAGAAATATTAGATATATCTGAAGTTCCAGATGAAGTATTTTCTCAAAAAATGATGGGGGATGGGTTTGCTGTAAAAACTTCTGATGGAGTTTTTGTTTCACCAATAAGTGGTACAGTAGAAATGGTATTTGATACTAAGCATGCAATAGGATTAAGAAGCAATGATAATGTAGAAATGCTTATACATATGGGAATAGATACAGTTAATTTAAAAGGTCAAGGATTTGAGGTATTTGTAAAAGCAGGAGATAAAGTAAAAGCAGGAGATAAGCTTGCTAAAATGGATGTTAAATATGTTCAAAAAAATGCTAAATCAGATATAACTCCAGTAATATTTACAGCATTAGAAGATGGAAAGTCTTTAAAAGTTATTAAAGGAGATGCTAAAGCTAAAGAAGAAAATAGAATAGAATTAGTTTAGTATAAAGAAAAGGCGAAAATTATTAAAGTTTTCGCCTATCTTTTTTTATAATTTACTTTAGAATCTTTAGCTTCTGTTAAAAATTGATTTGTTTTGCCCATTTTATATGCTAAATCTATTATTTTTTTCTCTTCTTTTGTTAAAGAGCGTTCTAAAATTTTTTCAAATTCACTAAATAATTTATCGTAATTAACTTCTTTTTTTGATTTTCTTTTAGATTGTGATGGCTTTACGGGAGTATAAATGTACACATCTGGAACTATGCTTGGATTATTTATTTTTATGAATACTTGAGCAGTATAATAAGCATCATTTAAAGCATTATGATAAGATTTATCTTGATTTAATCCAAGTATTGAAATTGCATTTTGAAGCCCTATGCTTTTACCAGAAGGATTATTAAAATATTTAGATGCATGTTCTTGTATATTAATATAATTTTTTGGTAAAGACTTTGATGGTAAATCATAATAACTTACATTCCTATATAATTCTTTTAAGTCAGCAGTACCCCAAACACCGAATACAGCTTTCTTAGAAGAAATAAATTTTTTGAACTCTTTAAATACTTGAGGGAAACCTTGAGCATTTTTTACATCATCCTTAGTAATGCTAGTCATTTTTTGTATGAAAGGATGAATATCTTTATATATCTCAGGTTTTACATAAGCATTAAAAGTATCTATCATATTAAAGTTAGAATCCAACTTAATTGCACCTAATTGTATTATCTCAAAAGGACACCTTTCGTTAGATACAGTTTTATTAAGAGATCTATCAAAACCTTGATTAAACTCTAAATCAAATACTATATATTCCATAGCTTTCTCTCCTAAATTTCTTTGCATTTTATTAATAATAAAAAAGTTTTTATATTAATAGTATACCCTATAATAATAAAAATTTGAAATATAACTATCAAAAGAACAACAAATATAACTAGAAAAGTTGTATAATAGATAGATGAAAGAAATGAATAATAAAAATATTGCGAACTTTTAAACTCTAATATATAATATTATAAAGAATAAAACGAATAAAAATATACAAAATAAAATAAAAAGTAGCATAAGCGCATCTTAAGGGGGAGTTATCAATGAGTAAATTACTACATGTAATAGAAAAAGAAAGATTTGACGCAAATGAATTAAAGTCTTTGCTTAAAGAACACAAACACATAAAATTTGTTTCATTAGTAGGTGTTGATTTGGGAGGAAATGCAACTGATGAAAAAATACCTATGGAACTATTTTTAGATGATATAGAAAGTTTCTTATCATCAGCAGTTCAAACTGATGGATCAAGTGTTGAGCTTTACGAAATAGCAACTTTAAATAATGCTAAAGTTGACTTAATGCCAGATGAAAGTAGTAGATGGTATGTTGATTATAACTTAGAACATATAGATGAAGAAACTAATTTACCAATAGGAACATTAAAAATACCTGCTTTTTTAATACACGATAACAAAAATGTATGTTCAAGGGGAGTGCTGCAAAAAGCTGAAACTTATTTTAAAGAATCACTTTTAGAAGTATTTAATGAATATCCTCATATGATAAACAACATAGGAATTAAAGATGTAAGTGAAATTGATACTATATTATTAACTTCTGCTACTGAATTAGAATTTTGGGTGAATACTCCAGAAGATAAAGCAGATCTAGAAGAATTATCAGTATCTCAAAGTTTAAAAGAACAATATTGGAAAAGAACTCATGGTTTAATAAGAACTTGTTTAGAAAAAACATTAATAACTATTCAAGCTAAAGGTATATGTCCTGAGATGGCTCATAAAGAAGTTGGAGGAATACAAAGTACTATAAGTATAGATGGTAAAACAAATCATGCTATGGAGCAATTAGAAGTGTCTTGGAAATTTGCATCACCTCTTCAAGCTGCAGATAATGAACTTGTTGTAAGAGAAGTTATAGAAGATATATTTACATCAAATGGTTTAGAGGTAACATTTAAAGCAAAACCAATACATGGTGTAGCAGGCAGTGGAAAACATACTCATGTAGGTGTAAGTGCTAGGTTAAAAGATGGAAGTCTAAAGAATTTATTTGCACCAATAGATATGAAAGATGACTATTTAAGTGAGATTGGATATGGTGCATTAATGGGTATACTTAATAACTATGAAGTATTAAATCCATTTGTAACATCAACAAATGATGCTTTTAATAGATTAGTGCCAGGATTTGAAGCTCCTGTTTGTATAGTTACTTCACTAGGTCATACATATGAAATTCCATCAAGAAATAGATCTGTACTTGTAGGACTAGTAAGAGATGCAGAAAATCCAAAAACATTAAGATTTGAGTTAAGAGCTCCTAATCCATTATCAAATGCTTACTTAGTAATAGCTGGATGTTATCAAACAATGTTACATGGTATAAAGGCTGTAGCAAAAAGTAAACTTACAACTAAAGAATTAGAAAAAGAATTATCAAAAGATATAGGTGAAGAAAGTTTTTACTTAGATAAAAATAGAGCTTATAGAGATGAAAATGATGTATTTGAACACTATACTCAAGAAGAGTTAAATGAAAGATTTTCAGTACCACCAGCTACAGTATATGAAAATGTAAGAAACTTAGAAATATATGAAGAAAAATTAGAAGCATTAAAACAAGGGGATGTATTCACTGATAAAATAATAAATTCATTTAAAGTCGGATCAATAGATAAATGGAAAAAGGAATTAGAATATAGAATAATAAAAACTTATTCAGCAAGAATAAGAAATTATGTAAAATTACATACAAAAGAAAACATGGATGCATTAGATGAAGTTATATGGAATTCAATATCAGATATTAAATTCAATGTAATGAAAGATACATTAACAAGAAAATCTTTATTTACTCAAATAAGAGATGCTATCGAAGGTGAAGACTATGAAACTGCATCAAAATTACAATTAGAATTAAAGAAAAATATGGTTGAAGTAAGAAAACTATATATGCAATATAAAAAGAATATATATTAATTTTATTTAGAAAATGACTACATTAAATTTTGGTTTTAATGTAGTCATTTTTACATTGAATACAATAAAGTGAATAAAACTTACATAATTAGTCTATATTAATATATAGTTGTAAAAGGAGGATAAAAAATGGATGAAAATTTTAAGAAAGTGATATTACATTTATTTGTATCACTATTATTAGTCATGTCCGTTAGTATTAATAAAATGTCTTATGCATTTGGAGAAGAAAATAAGTTAGATATGTTAATAGAGAATAAAGAAAAGCAAAGTTATTTAAAGGCTAAAATAGATGAATTAAATAATAGATTAGAATCAAAGAAACAAGAATTGAAAAATGATGGACAAGATGATTTAAATGATGATAATGAATTAGAAATTGTAAAATTGAGTTTTATACAAGAAGATAGTATATCAGATGAAGAAGAAGCGATAAAATCTGATATAAATAATATGGAACAAGAAAAAGAAACTTTAGGTAAACAATTACAAGATGAATTAATTGAAGGCGTACAATTAGAAAAATGTTTAGAAGAAGAAGCAGCAGAGAAATTATCATCAGAAGGTATAGACTTTATAAAAGGAATATGGCCTTTAAAGGAATATAAGGACATAAGCTCAGGGTATGGGTATAGAATACATCCTATAACTAATATAAAAAGCTTTCATAAAGGAATAGATATACCAGCACCACAAGATACTGATATATTAGCAATTGATGATGGTATAGTTAGTTTTTCAGGATATCAAAATGGATATGGAAATGTAGTAAAAATAAATCATTTTGATGGTAAAACAACTATATATGCACATAATAATTATAATATAGTTCAAGAAGGCGATATTGTAAAGCAAGGACAAGTTATTTCAAAAGTTGGTACAACAGGAGACTCTACAGGAATCATGTTCATTTTGAAGTTAAAATAAAAGGTGAAAATATTAATCCAATAAACGGAGTAACAAAATAGTTAATTAAGAATATAAGGCAAAGTAATAATACTTTTAGCCTTATATTTTTTTATCAAAAATATAATTATAGGGGTGAAATTTTTAGTAATTAAAAGCATATAGATTAATATGAGATAAATTTGATAGATAAAAAGTTCTGACAAGTTAAAGTCAAACTTTTATTTTTATATAAAATAAATGCTAAAAACTAAGTTTAAAATTATTGCTAGAGGAAGTGATAAAAATAAAACGTAAATTATTAATTGATTTTACAATCTATATAGCATCGCCTATAATTTTATATTATATAAGTGGAATGAACAAATTTGGTTCTTACGTTTTTTATTTAATATTAGCAGGAATTTGTTATACTTCATATACAAAATATAGACAGAATAGAGTGAGTGTATCAGGATTAAGTATAATGATAGCAATGACATTATGTATTTATTTTTCAAAATATCACAAATCAGGAATAGAAATATATACTTATATAACTTATTTAATTGGCTTATGTGCTGGGGTTATATTATTATTAAATTTATTTAACAGAAATATTTTTAGTCAAATTTATTCAGATATTTTAAATACAAACTCCAGTAGAAATTTACAAATAAATACTATTATAAGAAAGAGAAAACTAGAGAATGAATTTGATTTTTTGACAAGTACTTTAATACTTCAGCTCCTAGTATCAATATTTATAAGATTTTATTCAATTATAAACTATGGAATTTTAGGTTATAACAATGGATATAGCATTGAAATATTAAGTTTAATAACATTTAGTGGAATAGAATTATACACAATATATAAAATTATTTTAAAAACAGCAGTAGATAAATCAATTTCAAATAAAAGTAGTATTAATGGTAAAAATGAAGGAATAGTTATAAATTTAAATAAATATAAAAAAGTTAATAAATAAAAATAAAAGGTGCTAAATTAGCGCCTTTTATTTTTCAATACTTTTATCTTCTATTAATTCACATATATAATTATATATATTTTCAGGATGAATAGTTTTCTTAAAGTCGACTATATTTTCTAACATAAATTTAATTATTGAATTAAACTTATTAGATACTATAGATTCAAAAATTTCTTTAAGATCTTCATCATCATTATAAATGATTCCAATACCTTTATCTACAATAAACTTAGCATTTTCAATCTCTTGACCAACCTTAGGTAATTTTACAATTATAGGTGTCTCTGAGTGAATTGCCTCAAATAAAGTAGCACCACCTGGCTTTGTTAGCATTAAATCATAATCTTTTACTAATTCATGCATATTTGTGACAAAACCAAGAACTTTTACATTACTTAAAGGTTTTTTTTCTGTTAGGTTTTCGTAAAGTTTTTTATTCTTTCCAGCAACAATGGTAACTTCCAATATATCTTTATTAATGCCTACAAAGTTATCTATCCAATGCATAAAGTTCTCATCAAAATCAAATAATCCACGACCACCGCCTAGTAAAAGTAGTCTATATTTTCCAGGTATATATTTCTTTTGAGAAACATTAAAGTTTTTATTTATAGGTACACCTGTAACTTTAATGCTATTAGGTGTAATACCTTTACGTACCAATCTATTTTTTATTTCTTTACTAGGAACAAAATACATATCTGTATTTGGATAAATCCATTCTAAACTATCAACAACATCAGTAATAACTGTAATGCATGGAATAGGATCATGTTTAAGATTAAAGTTATATACACAAGATGCAGCTAAGGGGAATGTAGATATAATTAAATCAGGATTTATATCTAGTATGTACTCTGATAATTTTGGTGTATATATAATATGAGAAATATCATACTTAGGATTAAAAGATTTCTTTAAATAGTAGTAGTAATTATAAATCTCAGGCATATACTTTGTATTTTTCTCATACATCTTGACCATAGGTTTATTAATTCTAGGTAAGCTAGCATTTATAAAATTCTGTATTACTATATTATAATTATCATCATGTTCATTTATGTAATCTTTAATTGCATTAGCAGCACTTATATGACCTGCACCAAATTGTGCTGTTAAAATTAAAATAGTTTTATTTTTTTTTTCTAAGCTCAATATATCACCTCTATAAAGACCGTATTTATTTATTTATTTTATTTATAGTATTATACCGTATCACATTCAATATAAGCAATGATATAAAATTTATTATTTAAGGAGGATATATAATTTTAAGGTTGAAAAGTTAGTAAGAGGTGATTTTAATGGAAGGAATAGATAAAAATAAAAGTTATGAGAAAGATGAAAATGACTCTTATATATTTTAAAAATGATTTTTTACTCAATAATTGGAATCATAATTTTTTTCATACCTATAAATATAAATAATCAAACTCAAACTATGTTTATATCATATATCTGATTTAATTCAATTAAATTATAGAGAGTTTTGAAAATATATATAATATTATTTATGATAATAGGTAGTATAAAATCATTTATAGATAATAAAAATAAAATTTATTTTCTTTTAGAATTTTAAGTGTAATTATATTATTAAATGTATTTTATGGTAATAATTATATATTCTTTCAAAATGATAATACACCATTAATAATAAAGGATGTAGTTTTAAATTTAATAACAGTTTTGCCAATAAGTGCAGTATTTATGCCATTTATATTAGAGTATGGATTATTAGAAATTATTGAATCCTATTTTCATCCTATTATGAAAAAATATTTTAAGATAAGTGGAAAAGCATTAATAATCATATTTATATATTTATTTACAGATTGTTTTTGTGGATATTATATGACTCATTTGATGTACTCTAAAGGAAAGCTTAGATTAAATGAACTATACACACTACTAATAAATTTTTCAACTATGTCATTTTATATGATGAGTTATACATATTCAGAATTTAACTTAAATAGTAAAAGTTTTATCTTAGTATCATTATTAATATTAATAATAAGTAATATGGTTTTATGCAGAATATATCCATTAAGTAAAATAAAGAAATCATATTATGTAAAAACAAATTATAAGGAAAGTATACATAAAAAGGATAAATTTAAAAAGGGAATAAATAAGCATTTAGAAATAAAGAGAATGAAAATATTTGAATATAATAGAAAATTTAGGACATGTATTAAATTTAAATATGAAATTAATATCTAATTTAATAGTAGTGTTTTTTCTAGGTGATTTACTTTTTAATAATAATTCAGTAATAGAATTTCTTAGTCAAATATTTTATCCAATAATAAGTACAGTTAAATTTCCAGATGCCTCACTGATTAGCAAATCTATAATAAGAAGCCTTTATAATTCTATATCAACTATAGATTTAATAAACTTTAGCATTTTATATGATACAAGGTTCATAATAGGAATATTTTCCGTTATTATTGGTATATCTTTTACAACAAATTTAACATATATATACAGTGCTAATATAAAAATAGATAAAAAGTATTTTATAATTATGTATTTTGAAAAAGTTGCATTAACTATATTACTATATTCAATAATATATTATTCTAGGGGTTACATTATATAGTTGTATGAATATAATAAATTAGGGAAAAGGAAGACTTATAATACATGGAGGTAATATGAACAACAATTTATTATATAGATATATATGTGAAGTTTTAAGTATTCCAAGTCCCAGTGGATATACAAAGCAAATTGAAGAATATATAGTAAATTTTCTTAAATCTTTAGATGTAGAATTTAAAGTTGGAAATAAAGGCAATATATTAGCTACGATAGAAGGAGAAGAAAATAATTTTACTACTACTTTTTCAATTCATGTAGATACCTTAGGAGCAATCGTTAAAGAAATAAAAGAAAATGGACGATTAGGAATAAGTTTAATAGGTGAGTACGTAATTAGCTCTGTAGAAGGTGAAAATTGTATAATTTACACAAGAAATAATAAAAAATATGAAGGAACATTACAAAACATAAAACCGTCTATTCATATATATGGAGAAGATGCTAATAAAGTTGAAAGAACTGTAGAAAACTATGAGATAATAATAGATGAGGAATTATATTGCAAAGAAGATGTAATTAAATTAGGTATAGATGTAGGTGATATAGTATCCTTTGATACAAGAACGAAAATAACAAGTTCGGGATTTATTAAATCAAGATATTTAGACGATAAAGCAGCTTTAGGTGCAGTTTTATATATTATAAATTATATAAAATTAAACAAAATAAGTATAAAAAATACTATAAATTTTTTATTTACAAATTACGAAGAAGTAGGACATGGAGCATCTTCACTTATACCTGAAAATACAAAAAATTTAATTGCAATAGATTTCGGATGCCTTGGTGATAATCAAAATTCTACAGAAGATAGCGTTAGTATCTGTAGCAAAGACTTTAACGGGCCATATGATTATGAGCTTATAAGTTATCTTGTTTATTTATGTAAAGAAAATGATATTAGTTATAGATTAGATATTTATGAAAACTATTGTTCAGATGCAATATCAGCTTTGAGTACCGGGATAGATGCAAAATTTGCTTTGATAGGACCAAGTATATACGCATCACATGGATATGAAAGAACTCATATAAAATCTATTGAAGAGACTATAAAATTAATACTAAAATATATTATAAAATAGGCGTTATTAATACGCCTATTTTATTTACATATAAATAGATTTATTTAATTTTAAATATAACTTGATTATAATAAAATACTATATTTTTAATTAAATTAAAAGACGAAAAAGTTAATATATTGTAAAAAAATAGAAAAAATCATAATGATATGGTATAATGTATAAAAACTAATACAATGAGGGATGCTTATGAATAAATTATTAAAAACTATATTTTTAAGCACTACTATTTTGTTCAATACAGCATGTACAATAAGTGATAGTAATATAAGTGGCATAGATGACTTAGATAAAACTAAAATAGCTAAATTTTCTAGTGAATCAAGTAACTTAATAACTATACCTATCCAGATCGACTTTGATGATCCTTCAAAAATAGTTGAAGTAAAGTGTAGTGAAAATGATAGTATAGAAGAAAAAGTGAATTTAGTATTAGATACAATATCTAAAGAATGCTTTAATAGTCTTCCTATAAAGGGAGAGATTGTCGGAAATAGTGTAGTAGAAATAGAGTTAAATGAGTATGATGAAGAATCAAAAAAAATATCGTGGAAAAGAGATTATTTAAATGAATATACAAAGGATTATACTATAAATATTATAGTACAAAACTTAATACAAGATACTTTAAAGACAGAAATTTATAATATTAAAGATGTTAGAGTATACTATGATGATATACTAATTACATTAAATTAAATAAAGTAAAATAAAGGGAATGACTCAAAATGTGAGCATTCCTTTTATTTATTAAAAATTTACTTAATAAAGTCATTTAATATTATTTCTTCTTCACTTTCAGTATTAGGAGTACTTATATTATCATCAACATCTATAGAGTCATTAGCTAAATATGTTGCAACAGATAATATACCTATACCAGCAAATAATTTTAATTGTTGTTTTCCTAAATATTTAAATGCGGGAAATAAAACTTTTCTAGCTTTAGGGCTAACTAAAGTTGCAGCAGATAAAACTACACCTGATGCAATTAAAGTAGATAAAACAGGATAATTTGAAACAAACTCTGAAGTACCATTACAGCTTTTACAACAACATTCACTTAAGTCGTCTTTCATATTTTTAAATTGATCAGAAGTCATAAAATCACTCCAATACTTTAAGTTTAGTAAAGCCTTGTTTATAGATTATGTAATAAATCAAATTTTATAATTCATAAAATATGTTAAAGTAAAAAATTAAAATTAAAAAACAAAAAATACCTTAAATTAGTAGAGAATACACAAAAGATAAATAATTAGTAACCAGTTTAATTTGCTTTCATATAATTATATTAAACAACATAAGTAATACTTATGTCATTTTAAAAATACAGCAAAGGGGTTTTGACATATTATGAGAAAGAAAAAAAAACAATCTTGTTCATGCACTCCTCAAAACAATGCTTGTAATCAAGTTAAACAATGTAAAGTAGCAGACACATGTTCAAGTAATTTATGTAATCCATGTAAAAAACCAGTTAAAAAATACGTAGAAGATTTATGTGGGGATTATGAAATAACATGTGTAGATAAATGTGTTAATTTAGCTAAAAAAGCAGAGGAATTATTTGAAAAAGCATTAGAGTATGATTGCAAAGCTACAGAAACTTATAATCAAGCAAAGGAATGTGAGCAATCTGCTAAAGTATTACAACAAAAAGCTAATAATTTATTACAAAATTCAAGTTGTACTGAAAAAGAAGCAAAAGCAGCAGAGTGCAAAGCTAAAGAATTAATGGAAAAAGCAGAAGAACTTGCTGCTAAAGCTAAATGTTTGTATAAACAGGGGAAAGAAATACAACAGGAAGCTGAAGCTAATTGTGAAAGTGCAAAATGTCTATATGAAAAAGCACAATCTTATAACGAACAAGCTAAAGAATTATATAATCAAGCAATGAAATGTGATGAAAAAGCATTAGAATGCTATAAAAGTGCAGGAGAAAAAATTAAAGAATACGAATCTAAATCTAAAAAATGTGAAGATATGATTAACAAATGTGAAAATAAATTAGATGAATGTGATAAGAAAGTAAAAGACTCAAAATGTATGAAACCGATAGAAAAATGTATGAAACCAGTAGAAAAAGTTAATTATTGTACTTCACCTAAACCAAGTTGTTCTTGTAAATATGACGAGTATGATTATACATGTAATCCACCTAAGAAAAAAACTTGTGGCTGCAAATCTATGAATAATTGTGAATATAAACCTATGAGCAATTGTGAATGTAAGCCTATGAATAATTGTAATAACATGAATACAACAACTAAATCTAAACAATCAGATATAATGTACGTTGAAGATTGTGACCTTTGTTCAGGTAATTTATGTTCAACTTATGTTAGCCCAATGTATGATATGACACCAATGCAATGTATGGGAAATATGTGTGATAAATATCCATCATTAGATATGCCATATATAAATACCGTTCAAGATATGAATACAATGCAATATATGAACACTATGCCATATATGAATACAATGCAAGATATGAATGATATGTGGATGAATTATTATATGTATATGCAAAATATGTACATGCAAAATATGATGCCTTTTGATGAAATGTAGTAAAAAATTTATATAGTATATAAATAAAAAATAAGGTAAGTTATTACTAAATAGCTTACCTTGTTTTTGTTTTAAATGTAATAAAAATGCACAATATATTAACTTTAATAGTATCACATGAACTGTAAAGGTTAAAAATAAATATTGGTATGGATATATAATTTTTATTAATATATAATATACGTAGTATTAAATAGAATTTTAATAATTAATATATTTGAAATTAAATTCAAGGAGGATATAAATGAAAAAGATATATATATCGATGATGACAATACTAATAAGTATAATGATGATAGGATGTAAAGACAATAAAGTAAGTAAAGAAGATTTAGGTAATAAAGAAGAAAAAGTAAAGGTATATGCAACTATATTTCCACTATATGATTTTGCCAGAAACATAGGAAAAGATAAAATAGATTTAAATTATATAGTACCACCATCAGGTGAGCCACATGACTATGAAATAAGTGCTAAGATGGTTAAAGATATACAAAATTCAAATATACTTATAAAGAATGGACTAGGAGTAGATGCTTTTGCAGATAATATAGCTTCTGAATCAGATAACTTGAAAATAGTAATAGCAAGTGATGGCGTAGAAAAGCTTAAGTATGATGAAGAAGATCATAGTGAAGAAGAAAATGTACATAAACATGGAGAATATGATCCTCATGTGTGGTTAAATATTAATAATGCAATAAAAGAGTGTGAAAACATAAAAAATATGCTTATAGAAGTTGATAATGAAAATAAAGATTATTATGAAGAAAACTACAATAATTATATTAAATCATTAAAAGATTTACAAGACAGCTACGATAGTAACTTAAAGGATGTAAAAGGTAAAAGTTTATTAGTTTCTCATGGTGCATATGGATACTTATGTGAGGAATATGGGTTAAATCAAATTTCTATAACTGGAGTAAGCCCAAATCAAGAACCATCTATAAGTAAAATAACTGAGCTTACTGATTATGCAAAGTCAAATAATATAAAGTATATTTTATTTGACGGACTTGTAAACCCAAAGGTATCTCAGACAATAGCAAGTGAAGCAAAGATAGATACAGCAATTTTATATTCCATAGATGGTATAACTAAAAATGATTTTAATAATAATGAAGATTATATATCATTAATGGAAAAAAATTTAGAGACACTTAAAATGGTTTTAAAGTAGGTAAATAATTATGGTAAATATAATAAATTTTAAGAATGTAAGTTTTGGATATGAAGACAAAACTGTACTAGAAAATGTTAACTTCAATGTAAATCAAGGTGATTATATAGGAATTATAGGTCCAAATGGATCAGGAAAGACAACTTTATTAAAACTTATAATAAACGAGATCAATCCAACTAAAGGAAAAATAAAAATACTTAATAAAGATATTCAAAATTTTAATAATTGGGAAAAGATAGGATATGTAAATCAAAAATCAAATTCATTTACATCATCTTTTCCAGCCACAGTTACAGAAGTTGTAGCAATGGACTTAGCTCCTAAGATAGGTTTATTTAAAAGAATAAAGAAAAAACATTTAGAAGAAGTATATAAGGTCTTAAAACTAGTAGGTATTTATGAGTTTAAAGACAGGTTAATAGGTAGCTTATCAGGAGGACAGCAACAAAAAGTATTTATATGTAGAGCTCTTATGAGACACCCTAAAATATTAATACTTGATGAACCAACAGTTGGTATTGACCTAAATGGTCAAAAGGAGTTTTATGAAATTTTAAAGAAGCTAAATGAAAAATTAAATCTTACTATAGTTATAGTGTCTCATGATTTATTTATAGTAAAAGAAGAAGTAAAGAAAATTGCAGTAATTAAAGGTAAAAACATTAAGGTAATAGATAATATAGATGATAATGTAACAAAAAATACATTACTAGACCTTTTTGAAATGTAAAAGGGAGGTAGTATCTTGGAAATTTTTCAATATGATTTTATGATAAGAGCATTAATTTCGGCTTCAATAGTAGGGTTAATATGCCCACTTATGGGAATGTTTATAGTTTTAAGGAGATTGTCACTAATAGGAGATAGCCTATCACATATAGCCCTATCAGGTATTGCAGCATCTACCTTATTTAATTCAAATTCTATAGTAGGCTCATTAATAGCATCATCTTTAGCAGCACTTGTAATTGATAGATTAAGAACTAGTTTAAAGGAGTATGCAGATTTATCAATTGCTATAATAATGGCATTAGGAGTAGGTATATCTGGAATATTAATGAGTTCTTCAAGTGTTAATTTTGATTTATTCTCATTTATGTACGGAAGTATAGCAACGGTAACTAAAGAAGATATAGTTATAATAATGATAACTGCAGTAGTGGTAGTAGTATTTATAAATTTATTTTTTAAAGAATTAGTATATATTACATTTGATGAAGAAAATGCTAGACTGTCTAATATACCAGTAAAAATGATAAACTCAGTATTTATGATTTTGGTGGCAGCAAGTATAACTATGACACTTAGAATAGTAGGAGTATTATTAGTTTCATCCTTAATAGCTATACCTGTGGCTACAAGTTTAAAAGTAGCTAAAAGTTTTAAACAATCAATTTTTTATGCGATTTTATTTGGAGAAATATCAATACTTAGTGGGGTAATAATATCATTTTATATGGATGTTGCACCAGGTGCAATTATAGTTATAGTTAGTATATTACAGCTTATAATAGTTACTTTACTAAAAAAAATAACAAATAAAAATAAAATCAAAAAAGTAATAAATAAAAAAATGGCCTCAAAATAAATTTATTTTGAGGCCATTTTTTTATTTATTTTATAAGTTCTTTTTCTATTGTCTTATAAAGTCTTTCCATCATAAGGTTAAAATTTTTAGTGGCTTCCATATAATTTGATATAAGTGGTAAATTAAAAATGTATCATATTCTCTATCTAACTTTTCTAATTTTGCAGATAAATCTTCTTTACTAGATCTAGAGTAAATTGCATTTTTTTTATTAAGATAAGAGTCAAATTGTCTTTTTAAAGATCTATTCTTATCAATATCCATTTTACATTTATTCATATACTTAAACTCATTAGTATTTTTTATATAAGCTGCAAACTCTTTTGCTTTATGATTAATATCCATTATAATATACCTCCTATAAATTTGATATATTATATTTTATAAGGTTATAGATGTATATAGAACATTTAAGTAAATTTCATAAATAAAACTGTGTCAAAAATATAGATTATATAATTTATATAATGTAGCAAAACAGACAAGATGTAAATTTGACAACGTGTAAATTAAGCTACAATTATATATAAGACTATATTGATATTAAGTCACCTAGGAATATTTCAAACATTACACCATCGTTTCTATCAGTGTTAAACTGAGATGTATAGTTTATTGTTTTGTATATAAAGTTAGTTGCTGTTTTTACAGCAAATTCTAAATCATAGTTATTAGTCAATAATCCACACACAATAGATGTAAATATATCTCCAGTACCACTATAAGAACGATTGTTATATTTTACAGCTGTAAAGTATGATTTATTTTTAGCTTTGTTATAAGCTAAATTGATAATATTATCATCTTCTATAATACCGGTAATAATTATATTTTCTGGGCCTAAACCAGATAAATCTTTAGCAATCTCAATTAGTTCATCTCTTGAATAGTTATCATGATATTCTTTATCTGTTAGAATACAAGCTTCTGTTAAATTAGGAGTTGTTAAAGTTGAAATCTTTACTAACTCTTTTATTTTATTGCACATTTCTTTAGTAAATGTAGGATATAATTCTCCATTATCACCCATTACTGGGTCTACAACTACTAAAGAAGTTTTATTTTCTTTTATAAATTTAGACACTATATCAATTTGTTCCATAGAACCTAAAAATCCACTATATATACAATCAAAATTAATCTTTAATCTATTCCAAACTTCTTTATATTTATCCATCTCATTAGTGAAATCTAAGAATGTAAATTCTGGATAATTTGTTTGACTAGAAAGTATAGCTGTTGGAAAAGGGCAACACTGAACTTTTAAGGCTGAAAGTATAGGTATTGCCACAGTTAAAGAACATCTACCAACTCCTGATAAATCATTTATAGCTGCTACCTTTTTTAGCATAATACTCCTCCATAAAATTAAAATTATAAATATATATTACTATTAAAATACAGAAAAAAATATAATTTAAGGATAAATAAATATAAAAATTTTAATGTATCAATACAATTAACAATAAATAAAATTTTTTAACTATTAATTGGACATAATAAGATAAATAAATTCTATATCAAAATGATGTACTAATCGTTGGGAGGTGCTTTGTTTGAAATTACTCAAAAATAAAAATGAGTACATCAAAAAAATATGGATATGTTTATTCTTAACAATATCATTAGGAGTAGGTGTATTTATAAGTAAGGGTGTATATGATAAGATGGCATATAATAATAAAAACATAGAAGAAGAGGTGTTAGAAGCTAGCTCATTAGACACAGATACTAACAACGCAGAAAGTAATGAACAGTATCAGGTATTACTAGAACATTTATTTGACTATAGGAATAAAGCCATATTAGATCAAGATACAGATATACTAAAAGAATTATATGATACAAATAAAAAATTTGGATTATGGGCATATGAACATGAAGTAAAGAAAATGAAATATATAGAAAATTGGTCCAATAAACAAGGTGTAAATTTTAATGATATTAAAACTAGAGTAGTTGTAAAGAAATTTAAAGAAAAAGAAGAAGACTTATATGGAATAATTTGTACAGTATCTACTGAGTATAAGTATTCTTATGAAAATGAACCAGACGTAACCAATATGTTTAGAATTGGTACATATCATTATTTAAATGTTGTTATTAGAGATGATCAATATGTAATAGTAAAAGAGTGGTACACAGACCCTTTTGAGGATTCATTAAATTTAGATAATATTGATACAGTTGAAATTGAAAATTATATAAAAAATCATGAAAAAGTTGAAGTTCAATTAACTAATGAACAACAAAAAGCTATAAACTATGCTCACCAATATTGTGGAGCAGCAGCAGATGAAGAGTATGGTTTTAAATATAATAAAAACTATAGAGATTTTAACCCTGAAGGTGGAGACTGTGCAAATTTTGCATCTCAAATACTATATGAAAGTGGTAGATTTAAGAAAAATGATACATGGAATTTCAATGGCAAGGATGGAACAAAAGCATGGGTAAATGCTCAAGGGTTTAAAAATTATATGATTTATAGTGGAAGAGCGCAGTATATAACAAAAGGAGCTTATAATGATGTCTATAAAGAGGCATATAATTTACGCCCAGGTGATATTGTAGGATATGAAAAGGGTGGAAGGATAACTCACGTTTCAACTGTAACAGGATTAGATTCTAAAGGATATCCTTTAGTTACATGTCACAATACTGATAGATATTTAGTTCCTTGGGACTTAGGCTGGAGTAATAAAGACATTAAATTTCACTTGATTAAGGTTAATTACTAAAAATGTTTTCCTAAAAGATGGAGTGCACTAGAATGGCTTGTTTACTAGCTTCTAGCCATTTTATAAATCATGTATAAAACTAATAATATTTGACAATAATGAGCATATATGGTAAAATTACAATAAAGCTAATTTAATTTTAGCTGAACAATTGTGTGTTTTTTAGGAGGATTTATTAATGAAAACTGGTGTAGTTAAATGGTTTAACAACGAAAAAGGATTTGGATTCATATCTGTAGAAGGTGAAGGAGATGTTTTCGTACATTTCTCAGCTATACAAGGAGATGGATACAAGTCTTTAGAAGAAGGACAAAGTGTACAATTTGACGTAGTTGAAGGAGCAAAAGGTCCTCAAGCTTCTAATGTAGTTAGATTATAATTAAAAATTCATATATATTAGTTTTATTGCTATAATTCTAGTAGTATGTGAGAAAGCCGCTATATAGCGGCTTTTTACTTTTTAAATATTTATAAAGTTTTTACTAAACCTATATCATCTATAAATTTAAATTCTTTTTCATTTAATAATACATCATATAATTCTTCAGAAGTATATTTACAGAAATTATCTATACATTCTTCTAAAGAATCTTCTAGCTTATCAAATTCATTATACATATCAAATGTTGCAGCAAATTTTTCCATATCACTTCTTAACTCATCTATATCAACTAAAAACTCTATCCATGAAGAGTCTAATTCTTTATTTAAAATCATAGATTTAAACTTAGGCAATAATTCGGACTTATTTTTTATAGGTATTATTATTTCTTTCTTTTTATTTTCACTATCTATAAACTCAGATATATCATCGGCCATAGATAAAAGATTATTTTCTACATAGTTAAAGAAGTCTTCTTTATTAAATTCACGATGAATATTATCTGTAAATAATTCTTCCATACTAGATTGCCATAATCTTAATGCGTATATGTTAGCATTAGCACTTTTTATAGGATTACCTCTATAGTCATATAGTTTAGGATAAGAATAGTTGAAATGTTTTGCTATTTCTACTCTGAAAAAATATCCAGCATCATCCTTTGGCATTAAATTTATGATAAATTCATCTAAATCGCTACCTAAGTATACATGAGTAGACTTAAATATGTTAATAATATTATTTAGGTTGTCTTTATTTATAATCTTAATGTTGTTTTTTAATGCAATATTATAGATTTTATTTTCATAAACTTTATTTAAAATATTTTTTAATTCAGTATAATAATCATAAGTATATATCATGTCGTTCCTCCTAAAATGAATATATAATATTTATACCCCAAAAAAAATATTTAAAATAAAAATTTAAATAAAATACTAAATATGATAGAATTAATATGTAAAAGAAAATAAAAAATATGTTTTTATAAATAAATGTATATAAATCCTTATATTACATATTTGGAGGTGTAGTGTAATGAACATATTATTTTTTTTAACACCTAAAAGTGAAGTTGCATATATATATGAAGACTACACAATGAGGCAAACTTTAGAAAAAATGGAATATCACAGATATTCTTCTATTCCTATTATAAATAAGGAAGGGAAGTATGTAGGAACATTAACAGAAGGGGATTTACTTTGGACATTAAAAAATGACTTTTCACTAGATATGAAGTCAATAGAAGACATACCAATTATGAGTATTAAAAGACGTAAGGATAATGCCCCTGTATCTGTTGAAGCAAATATAGAAGACTTAATTTCAAAATCTATGAATCAAAATTTTGTTCCAGTAATAGATGATAATGAGACTTTTATAGGGATAATAAAAAGAAGAGACATAATTGATTATTGCTATCATAAGATGAATATACAAGAAGGTAGCAAGACAAAATAAGAAGATAATAATTAAAAATTACATAATATAAATAAAGCCTAGTAAAATTTACTAGGCTTTATTTATATTAGATATTAGTCGTTGAATTTAACCATATCATTGTATTTAGTTTTTAAATCATTGTATTTGTTAGTGTAAGCTTCACTTTGTTTTTGGTAAGTTAAAGCTTTTTCTATTTCGCTTTTAACTTCTGCATATTCAGATTGCCCACCTTGTTGTCTATCTTCTAATTTTATTAAGTGATATCCAAATTGAGTTTTAACTGGTCCAACTACTTCACCTTTATTCATAGTGAATACAGCTTCATCGAATTCAGGAACCATTTGTCCTCTTTCGAAAGTACCTAAATCTCCACCAGCATCTTTTGATGGGCAAGAAGAATGTTCAGTTGCAGCAGCCTCAAAAGTAACTTCTCCAGCATTTATTTTATTTAATAAATCACTAGCTTTTTCCTCATTATCTACTAATATGTGTTTAGCAGAAGCTGTATCAGGCTTTACAAATCTGTCTTTATTAGCATTAAAGAAAGCTTCTTTTTCTTCTTCTGTTAAAGTAACACTAGTTAAAACTTTGTTCATAGCATATTGCTTTAACATATTTTCTTTAACTCTTTCTAATTCAGCTTTGAATTCAGCGTCTTGATCGAAGTTGTTTTCCTTAGCTTCTATGTATAATAATTCTTGGTTAACTAAATCTTCTAGTATTTGCTTTTTTCCTTGATCAGAGTTGAAGTGAGCTGCTTGATAAGGATCTAATCCTCCTAATATTGCCTCAACATCTAAATTAGTTATTTCTTTTTCTCCAACTTTAGCTAAAACTTTTTTTTCCATAATTATTGACTCCTTTATATGTATTCATTATTAATATTAGCCTTTAATATAAATAATATCAAAAAAAATTTGATATGTCTAATATTTCCAGTATAAGTAAAATATTAGTAAAAGATTGCTATTGAAATTAATAGTAGAGATGATATTATTCCAACTACACCTTCTTCATTTTTAAATTTGAATACCATTTTACAAGAAAAATAAAAATAAACAAATATTGAAATGAATTTTAAGTATAATAATGTAATATTAGTTGGAAACAATAAAAAATTAGAAAGCGTTAGTATATAAGAAGTAGAGGTACTTAATCTATACCATAAATTTATATCTCTTAACTTTTTTTCTTTTGTATAATATAAGATTATAGCAATTATATAAACTAGACCACAAAATGTATAAATTGAAAAGAATATATACTCAATATATTTATTTTGTATAAAAATCCATTTATAGCAAATTATTGGCCAAAATAACAATGTTAAAAATCTAAAATACTTTTCAAAAATTAAATCTATTTTCAATTTATCACATCCCTTACATTTACATTAATATTAATAATATATAAATAAATTAAAGCATATATGTATATTAAATGCTAGATTTATATTATATTTTATATCATTAATTAGATTTTTTTAACATAAATTATATACATAGGGGGGGTTATATGTATAGATATTACACTAAAGGTGTATGTTCATCTTCTATATTATTAAATATAGAAGATGATATATTAAAAGATGTTGTATTTGAAGGTGGATGTGCAGGAAACTTAATTGCATTAAAAGAATTAGTTGAAGGCAAAAATATAGATGAAATCATAGATAAATTAGAAAACATACCATGTAAAGATAGAGGAACGTCTTGTCCAGATCAGCTTGCAACAGCACTTAAAATTTATAAAAAATATGTAGATAAAGAAGATGAGTAGCTACATAAAAAAGAGTGTCCTTAAAGGCACTCTTTTTTGCATATATATGATTAATATTATTGCTTATTAACTAATATAGCTATCTTTTCATCTGGATTGTAGCTTATTTGGATTAATTGATTTTTTCTAACATGCTCTAAATCTTCTCCACCGTAAGCTATTTGTAACTTAACAGGTAATTTACCTTGCTTTATTATTGCAACATATTCTTTTTTACCTTTTTTCTCTAAGCTTATTAAGTTACCTACATAAGGTTTAAAGTTTTGGTACTTTTCTCCAGATTTTTTTATGTAGAAATAAGATGCAACTGCTATTAATACATTTATACCGAATATTAACCAACCATTGATATCTGCAACCGCACCAACTATGATTAATACTAACATGATTACTATAGGTAAAATTGCTTTTTTCATTAATAATTTCCCCATAACCTCATTAGCTTTTCTCTCTGGTTCACTCATAGTTTTTGATCTAGCAAATGATTCAGCGAATTTGTCTTTTAAGCCCATATTGACCTCCTAGTTTAAATAAATGTTTGATTATAATAACGTTTTAGGATTGAAACTAAAAATTTATGTTATTAATATTATGTTCAATCTCTACATTTAAATTTACAATATGCAAATGAAAATACATTAAATATTTTATCATAAATTATAAGAAATGAAAATAAATGAAATTGAAATCTTTAGAAAATATTAAATTTATATTCTAAATTAATATAAAATTTAAAAAATCATTATAAATATATCTATTATAATTAAATTTACGTATATATTATCATAATAAAGGTAATAAAAATTTAATTATAATAAGATTTTAAATAATATATTTTATCATTTTATGTTAATATATTATGAATAGATAATAAATAATGAAATGTTACTTTTAAGGAGGACATATACATAATGGCAAAAAAATATATAATGGCATTAGATCAAGGTACAACTAGTTCTAGGGCCATATTATTTAATGATAAAGGTGAAATAGTAGAGACTGCACAAAAAGAATTTACACAAATATATCCTAAGCCAGGATGGGTAGAGCATAATCCAATGGAAATTTGGGGATCACAAAGTGGTGTTATGAGAGAAGTTATAGAAACTGCAGGGATTACTCCAGATGAAATAGCAGCTATTGGAATTACAAATCAAAGAGAAACAACTATTCTTTGGGATAAAAATACAGGCAAACCAGTCTATAATGCCATAGTATGGCAATGTAGAAGAACATCGGATATATGTAATGAATTGAAGTGTAAAGGCTTAGAAAATATAATAAAGGATAAGACAGGCCTTTTAATAGATGCATACTTCTCAGCTACAAAGGTAAAATGGATACTTGATAATGTAGAAGGTGCTAGGGAAAAAGCAGAAAATGGAGAACTATTATTTGGTACAGTAGATACATGGCTTATATGGAAATTAACTCATGGGAAAGTTCATGTAACTGACTATTCTAATGCATCAAGAACTATGATGTATAATATAAAAGAATTAAAATGGGATGAGGATATATTAAAAGAATTAAATATACCTAAATCTATTCTTCCTGATGTAAAACCATCAAGCTATATATATGGACATACAGACTCACAAATGTTAGCAGGAGCGCAAATTCCAATATCAGGATGTGCAGGTGACCAACAATCTGCATTATTTGGACAAACATGTTTTGAAGAAGGTTGTGCAAAGAATACTTACGGAACAGGATGCTTTTTACTAATGAATACAGGTGAAAAATTAGTTAGGTCTAATAATGGACTTATAACAACTATTGCTTGGGGTATTGATGAAAAAATACAATATGCCCTAGAAGGAAGTATATTTATGGGGGGAGCATCAATTCAATGGCTTAGAGATGAGCTTAGAATGATAAAAAATGCAAAAGACAGTGAAGAATATGCAACTAAAGTAAATGATACAAATGGAGTATATGTAGTTCCAGCATTTACAGGGCTTGGAGCACCTTATTGGGATATGTATGCAAGAGGAACGATACTAGGACTTACAAGAGGAGCTAAAAAAGAGCATATTATAAGGGCAACATTAGAATCTATAGCATATCAAACTAAAGATGTAATAAATATAATGGAACAAGACTCTAATATTAAAGTAAAGAATTTAAAAGTTGATGGAGGTGCAAGTAGTAATAATTTTTTAATGCAATTCCAATCAGATATATTAGATATAAATATAGATAGACCAGAAATAACAGAAACAACAGCATTAGGAGCTGCATATCTAGCAGGGCTAGCAGTTGGATTTTATAAAAATAAAGATGAAATAACATCAAAATGGAAAGTTAAAAAAGAATTCAACCCAAATATGAAAAGTGAAAAAAGAGAAAAGCTATATAAAGGATGGAATAAAGCAGTATCAAGATCCCTACAATGGGCAAAAGAAGATGAAGAATAATATTGATATAACTACTTAAGGCAAAGGGTTAATGAAAAATATTCTAGTCATTTGCAGCATCTTTCCAGCTGCATGACTAGAATATTTTCATTACCTCCTGCCCAAAGAGCTTATATTAAAAATAGTATTTTTAATACTTAGTAGCTGCTACTATTGATATCTCAACTAATAAACATTCTCTAGCCATTTTAGCTTCTACACAAGCTCTAGCAGGTTCATGTCCATCTTCAACCCAATTATCCCAAACTGAGTTCATATCAGCAAAATCATTCATAGATTTTAAGTATATTGTAGCAGATAATATATGATTTTTATCTGAGTTATACTTTTCTAGTAAATTTTCTATTTTACTTAATACACCGATAGTTTGTTCTTTAACATCACCTTCAGCATGAACTTGACCAGATAAATAAATTGTATTGTTATGTACTACAGCAGAACTCATTCTACCATTATTTTCATATCTTTTGATTTCCATAAAAAACCTCCTAATGTTAAATCATTTTTGTGTAAATAAAATTATAATACAAATTAGTATATTAATCTAGACTGTATAAATTGAAAATATACTATAATAACTTTGTAGGGGTAAGTAATATAATTTTATTGTTGTATTATAGAAAAGGGGAATAGATATGAAAAAAGTAAAAGTTGCAGTAGTAGGTGCAGGAGTAAGAGGGACTTATGCATATGCTCCGTATATTTTTGAAAATCAAGAAGTTTGTGAAATAGTGGCTGTAGCAGAAACTAAAAAGGGAAGACGCGATTTATTTTCTAAGAAGTATAATTTAAAAGAAGAAAATGTATTTGAAAGTGCAGAAGAACTTTTTGAAAAAGAAAAAATAGCTGATGCAATAATAATAGCAACTAATGACGATAGACATTTTAATCTAGCAAAGTTAGCTTTAGAAAAAGGATATCATGTTCTTTTAGAAAAACCTATGGCTAATAGTTTAGATGGATTAGTACATATAAAAGAGCTAGCAGAAAAATATACTGATAAAGTATTTATGACTTGTCATGTGCTAAGATATACAGAGTTTTTTAAGAAGTTAAAAGAAATAATAGATAGTAAGGAATTAGGAGCGCTAGTAAGTATACAACATAATGAAAATATAGGTTATTTTCACTTTGCACATAGTTATGTAAGAGGTAACTGGAGAAATAGTAGTGATACAGGACCTCTAATGTTGACTAAAAGCTGTCATGACTTAGATATACTATTATATCTTACAGGAAGTAAATGTAGAAAGATTGCCTCATTTGGAAGTTTAAAACATTTTAATAGTGATAACTTTAAATTAACTATGAGTGAAAGTTGTTATAGATGTAGTGAAGAAGAAAATTGCCCTTATTCATGTAAAAAAATATATTTAGAAAATGAAAGAATGATGAATAATGCAGTACATATAAATCCAACAAAAGAAAATCTAGATACAATTTTAAAAAAAGGTCCATATGGAAGATGTGTATATAGATGTGATAATAATGTAGTTGATAATATGGTAAGTATTATAGAGTTTGAAAATGATGTAACAGCAACATTTAACTTATCAGCATTTACTAAAGAATGTACTAGGACTATAAAACTTATGTTTACACATGGTGAAGTTGGTGGTAATTTTAAGGAAAATGAAATACGAATTAAAAAGTTTGGAGATATAAAAGAGGAAGTATTAAAGCTTGGTAAAAATGATTTAAGTCATGGTGGTGGAGATAAAAATCTTATTAAGCATTTTATAGATTTAATTATAAATGAAAAGATTGATAATAGTATTAAGGAATCTATAGAAAGTCATATAATGGCATTTGCATCAGAGTATTCAAGAGTAAGTGAGCAGGTTATATATATAGATGAATTCTTAAAAGATGCAATAGACATGACAAGCGAAATAGAAGATACTTTATTTTAAATAAAAAAAAGTAAGTTATAAAAATTAGCTAACTAAGACCTATTTTATAACTTACTTTTTTATTTATTTATCATCTTCGCTAGAGTCTTTATTTTTTCCTATATCAAATACGTCTACGCATTCTGATAATAGATAAGATAATATGGCAAATAATATTTCTGTATGTGTAGGTATGCTTATAGAATTCATAAATAAATCTATAATATTTACAGTGATAAAGGTTAGTAATATATCAATTAAAGATTCAATAATCTTATAAGCTTTATAAGGTAATTTATTTACATACCTAAAAATATCTAAAAAAGAAGTACATAGAAAATCTATAGGACTTCCAATTAAGAAATAAATCGCAAAAAATAGTATTACAGAGCCAACTGATTTATATTCAAAGCCTAAAAAAGACAAAAATCCAATACCTACAAAGGTAAATATTACAAACGATATTCCGAAAAATACTATAAAAAATAAAATCAAAGAAAGGATTTCAAAAAAAGGAATTTTATATTTTTTATTTATTTTAATCACTCCTCAAGTCTAACTATACTATATAATAGTTTACTATAAATGGAAGAGAAAATTACATAAAAATATTAAAAAGTTTAAATAATTTATATGAATAACAACATTCTTAAAACTTCATAGTAATCATTACTTTCAAATAATATAGTTTGAGAATCTACTGATTTCACATTAGGATAAAAAGATGCTTTAAAAGCTTTATAGTGTTCTTTATATTTAATTTCGACTTTAAAATGTTTTGGTAGCTTTATTAAATGTCGAGATAAGTCTCCTGATAGAGCTTCTTTCACACCTAGTTTAATGTTTTTTAGAGCAAGGTATGGATGTATTGATATAGAACTATTACCAATTCCTTTTGAAACTGGAACTGTAATTATGTTAGGGGTTAACTGTTTTGCATGACGGCATAACATTTCATCTCCACTTAAAAAAGCAACAGGGACATTATAATATAAACTAGTATAAGAATTGATTGTAAATTCAGAAGCTATAGAATCATTTATTTTTATATATTCAAATTGAGTATCTAAAGTATGAGAAAGTGGATTTCCATTAAATGTAGCAGGGCTATGATATCCTATAAACAAGGATGCGTCAAAGCTTTTATCTATACCAGCCATCATAACATGAGGGTCTTTCGTCCATCCTCGAAGAATTTTTATATTTTCAGGTAATTTCATTGGGTTAATATTTCGGCCACTATCATGAGCATCTTTAATTAATATATCACTTTTTTCAATTTCATTTATTCCAAGACAAGCAGCATTAACTTCTTGAGTCATTTGTTGTTTACTATATGTTGATAAATTATGTTCAAGTTCAGTCTCATTCCAATCTACAATACCGCAAGTACCTTCAATATCAGCGCTTATATAGATCTTCATAATATACCTCCAATTCTTAAAAATTAAGACTATATTAGTAATATCATCTTAATTTAAAGTATAGAATATTTATGACCAAATATAAACTAGTAATTAAATAAGGGAGGAGTAAGGTTTGAATATACCTAAAAATCTTAAAAAAGGTGATACTATAGGAATAATCGCTCCATCTGGAGATTTAAGAGAATATACAATTAATGAAATTAAATTAGGAATTGAAAGTTATGGATATAAAGTTAAAATAGGTAAGAGTTGTTATTTAACTTATAGAGGATACTTAGCAGGTAATGATGAAATAAGAGCTTCTGATTTAGAAAATATGTTCTTAGATACTGATATAGATGCAATAATGTGTCTTCGAGGAGGATATGGGACTAGTAGAATATTAAACTTGATAAATTATGATATAATAAAAAATAATCCTAAAGTATTTATAGGGTTTTCTGATATAACAGCACTTCATATAGCATTTAATAAAAAGTGTGACTTAGTAACATATCATGGAATTATGGCAAATACAGTTAACAAATGGGATGATTTTTCATATAAATCCTTAATTGAGTGTATTAATTTTAAAGATGAATTAATACTTAAAAATCCTTGTAAAGATTCAATAAAATCTTTATATAAAGGTAAAGCCAGTGGCGATATAATTGGTGGTAATTTATCTATGATAGCTTGTAGTTTAGGCACAGAATATGAAATTGATACAAGGGGCAAAATATTATTTATAGAAGAAGTTGGAGAATATATATATAGAGTAGATAGATTATTAAACCATTTAAGTTTAGCAAAGAAATTTGATGACTGTAATGGAATCATATTTGGCGATTTTAATGATTGTAGAAAAAGTACTAAACAAGATTGTGACCTTATTGATTTATTAGTTGAAATTGCTAATAGATATAAAAAGCCAACTTTATATAATATTAAATCAGGACATTGTAAGCCTATAGTGACAATTCCTTTTGGCATTAAGTGTAAAATAGATGCAGATGAGTGTAGTATAATATTTAATAAAAAATAATTTAAAATAAATTTATTATAAAAAGATATGAATATATATTTATTTGTCTTAAGTATGATATAATCTTATACAAGTAAAACTTTTGCTAGGAGGAATAGATATGTCTGATGATAGAATAATCGATTTTAATGAACTAAAAAATAAAGTAAAAGATACAGATGTAGATAAATTTGAGCAATATATATATAATTTATATTTTTCTGTGATGGATGGAAGCATGAGTATGTCTGAATTTTCTAGAAAGATATTTGATTATATGAAGGATAATAATATATCACAAGAGAAGTTTATGAATATACAAAAAAAATTCATGGAGAGATATGGAATGGATCCGAACGAAGTTGAAAATCAATTAAAAAGCTTTGGTATAGATCCATCTACAATAAATATGGGAAATTTAGATCCTACTAATATGAGTGAGGATCAATTAAATAATATAAAAAAAGCTGCAGGGTTCTATGAAAGATATGGAACTAAAATACAACCTAAAAGTTGTATAAGTGCTACTATAAAAAATGACACTAATGATATTAATATAGTTATAGATCAAGAAAAAGTTATGCTTTTTAGTAATAAGAAAATAAACTTAATGGATGCAGAGTTAAATGAGTTTTTATTATCATACAAAAACATGTTTAATAATAAAATAAGAGTTGTACTTTGTGAAAACTACACAGAATATGATTATTAATAAAAAATGGATGAACCATAAAGTTCATCCATTTTTATTAATCTATTACAATATTTTTAACAACTTTAATTCCATTTTGAATCATACTGTTTAAGAAAACAATATTTGATAAATCTCCACAGTGTACATTAGGAATATCATATGTATCTACTAATTCAACTGGAACAATAATATTTTTATTAATGTTATTATGAATAAAATAAGTTTTTAAGGTAACTGCAAATTGATATATACATATATCTGTACAGTCTCCAACTATTATTATATTATCTACACCATCAAAGTTAATTTCACCTAATGCAAAAAATCCATTAGTAGAGTTTTTAGGTAATATCTGAAGATTTTCTATAGATTTTAATTCATCTATTACTTCACTTTCAGTATCATTTTCTAGACAGTGAATAGGGTAATTAGAAAATTCTAGGCAATCTTCACTGTGAGTATCGCTAAAAGCAACTAATCTATGTAATCTAGAAGAAAGTTTTTCTGTAATATTTGAAATAGGATTAATAAGAGCTTCTATTCTAGGTGAATATAAAGCACCTCCTTTTGCAAATCCATTATTCATATCTATTATAAATAACTCAGTTTTACTAAGATCTATTGTAGATATATTTAAATTTGGTAAATTATCTAAGTTATTTTTTAATATTTCTAATTCTTTTAATAAGTTATTCATAGTGCACCCCTTTTTATTTTCATTTATTTTTCATTTATATAGATATATAATACACTAGAGTAAATACTAGTGTAAATACAGTTAAGATTTATTTGTATAAAAATATAAGCAAATTAAATAAAAAAAGGCTATATTTTATATAAAATATAGCCTTTTTTTATTTAATTATAAGTTTTGCAACTACTGTTATTATTGGTAGAGCTATTGCAGTTCTTATTAAAAATATTACGAATAAATCCTTTAATTTAAGTGGAATATCAGATTTTAATATAACTGCACCAGTTTCAGTTAAGTAGATTAATTGAGTTATAGATAAAACACCTATTATAAATTGTGTTACAGGACTTATATCAGATCCAGATACCATTATTGATGGTAAGAACATATCTGTAAATCCTACTAAAACAGCAGGAGCAGCAGCACTAGCATCAGGTATTTGAAGAAGTTTTAGTATAAATACTACTGGTATTGATATTATGTTAAAGAATGGAGTGAATTCAGCTACGATTAAAGCTAAAGTTCCCCAAGCCATAACTAAAGGAAGTAGTCCTAAATACATATCTATAACAGTTTTACATCCGTTTACTAATATGCTTTTTACTGTTGGAGCATTTTCAGCTCTCTTCATTGCTTTTTCAAAACCAAATTTAAAAGTATTAACACCTTCGGGAATAATATCTTCTTTTAAATGAGGTACATTGTTATAAGTTTTATCATTAAATCCTTTCAATGGATATATACGAGGCATAATTAAAGCACAAGCTAATGATGCTAAACATACTGTTCCATAAAAAGGAACAAATAATGGCATAAATCCAAGTTGATCAGCTATTACCGTTGAGAAAGGTAGTGATACTAATGAGAAACAAACTGATATTATAGCAGCTTCTTTTGCCGTATAAAACCCTTGTTTATATTGAGTATTAGTTATCATAATTCCTAAAGTACCATCTCCTAACCAAGAAGAAACAGCATCAATTGCAGAACGACCAGGAACTTTGAATAAGTTATACATAAACTTAGATATTACTGTACCAAATAAATCCATAAGACCAAAGTCAACAACTAGTGGTAATAAAAATCCTGATACTAAGAATATTGCAAGAAGACTAGGAAGTAAACCAATCATAGTAGCACCAGTTAATTCTGATTTTATAAACTCAGGTCCTACATTAAATAAAGTCATAGTTATAAATATTGCACCAAGTATTCTACATATTAACCAAAATGGTGAAACATTTAATAAATCTCTTAAAAATTCATTTTTTATATTTATAAACTTGCTAAGTATAGATAATATAGCTGATGTCACTATTACAACTAAAGCAATACTTTCTAAATAATTAGCTCCAGCTATTTTGATAAGTTCAGCTAAGAATCCTATACCTATATTGAAAGATGATAAACCTTCTAAAGGAACAAAACTTCCATAAGGCATTGGTATAACAAATAAAAATAGTCCTAATAATGATGGTATTAAAAACTTAAATAAATTAACATTTTTTGATTCAACATTAGATTGAATTGTTTTTTCCATAATAATTTCCTCCTAATTAATAATTATAAATAAAAACGATTAAATTCTATTTTGCAAAATAAATTAATTCTTTATATTAAAAAAGTCCCTTGGTTATAAAACCAAGAGACGAAATATCCGCGTTACCACTCTCATTGTCAAAATTATGCAAATTATAATTTTAACCACTCAAATCTCTTAAGGCGAGATGACCTATTATCATACTAATAATTTCAAATAATATTCTCCAAAGCTCTCTTCAATTAAACTTCAATGCTAAGCTTCCACCATCCTTAGCTCTCTATAAAATTCATTTAATATACTCTCTTTTTCACAGAATTTAAAATATTGACTTGTTAGATATTAATATAAAATAATTGGTATAAAAAGTCAACATTTTATTTGAAAATAATAATGTTTTAAATTTTCCATATAAATATTTATATTTATGAGATGTTAAAAAACAGTTGATTATTCTAAGTATTTAATGGTTTATAATTACTATTTATAAATTAATTCCTATTTATATAAATCAGTCTATAAGTAAAAACTATAAGTGATTTAATTAAATCATTTAAGGAGGAAACACCCATGAAAAAAGGATTATTACCAGTAGCATTAGGAACTTTAGTAACAACAGCAGGCATAGTTATAGACTGTAATCAAAGTAAGTGCCAGATGTGCAAAGGAAATGATTACTTAAGTTTAACGGGAACTTTTCTTTTAGGATTAGGAGTGGCACATATATTACTTGGTGGTATAGATATTGTAAAAGAATAATTAAAAAAATAAACAAGATAGATATATAAACTATCTTGTTTATTTTTTTTATGAAAATTGTTAATTTGATAAAATAAAATTCATATTAATAATTGTAGTAACATAAATAAATTAAAAAAATAAAATATATTATGATTAATAGCTTAAAATGGGGGCGAACATATGGCTATAAATAAGATGTTTAAAGAAATGTTTAATGAGCAAAAAAGGAAAAAAGAGTTAGAACATCAAAAAGAAGTTTTAAAAAAAGCTTTAGAAGAGCAAGGATCTATGATTAATGAGTATGACAGGGCAATGGAGCTTTTAAAAATGAAAGAGTATAAGAAAGCTATACCTATTTTAACTAAGTGTGCAGATAATAATAATACTGGAGCACAATATGAACTTGGAAGACTTTTAAAAGATGGAATAGGAATAGAAGTTGATAAAGTAAAGGCCAAAAAATATTTAATAAGCTCATATAAAAATGGATATAAAAAAGCCGGTGCCCTACTAAGAGAGATGAATCATAAGGATAATGAAGTTTGTAAAAAGATAGTTGATATTGAATATGAAAAGATAAATAGTAATTTGGGATATACAATAGATATGCCTAAAAATTGGATTAAATTAGAGTCGAAAAATAAAGAATGCTTTGATACTATAGCCATTGACAAATTAGATGGAGATGTTCTTTTTAACATTAAAATGCAAGTATTCTTAATAGAAATACCTAATAACATGTCATACTCTGTGAATTTAGATAGAATAGCAAACAATATGGGATGTATTGAGTCTGTAAGTTTTAACAATGGTCATTGTGAAGGAAAATTAATTTGCGGAGAAGGATTAGATGGAACTTGTAACTATATATTTATAAGCAAGGGTAGTAAGGGGGTATATGATTTAAGAGTTATAGTTGATAAGTATCTAGATCCTGTTTATGAAGAAGTAATAGACCATATAATTTACAGTTTTGATATAGAAGATAAAATAGATGAATAAATTGAAATAAGGTTGAGCTTTGAAAGTTTATTTAAAGCTCAACCTTTATCTTTAATATTTTATTCTTCTAAAGAATCTTTAGTGAAGTACTCATCTTTATCCATTAATATATGTCCACTTTCATACTCTTCATCATCAACTAAAATTTTAAATTTATCTAAATTAAAGTTTTCTATATAAGTTTTTGCAACTGAATTAAGCATCATGGATTCAAAACCACTGCCTAAGTTAAAGTTATAAAACTCTTTGGATAAATTAAGAACACCTACAAGATTATCTTCTTGATCTTCAAATGTAGAAAAGCTTTTTACACTAGTATTAGAAGTAACTACATCTTCATTTTTTAATTCTTCTAAAATAGATTCAGAAGATATTTCATTTACTTTTACTTTTTTATTAACTATTGAGTCACTATCAATATCTGATACATATATATTTGCGAAAACTTCTGATGAATCTTCATTGTTACTAGTTATGTAATCAGGTGAAATTACTTCTAAACTAGAAGATTTATTTTCTGTTGAATCATTAGTAGTTGTAGTTTCTGTAGATGCTTTATCTTTAGAGCATGCACAAAATAGTAGCATACAAGAAAAAATGAGTATAAAAGAGCATGTATATTTTTTCATTAAATTACCTCCTTAATTATCTAGTTAAATAACTAGGCTAGTATCAGAATATGATATGAAGTGTTTAGATATGATAGATTAAAGAAAATAAAAGATATTATAATAAGCATTAAGCAAGCTATAAAACTATAGTGTGTCAATTTGGATACAAATCTTGTATATAAATTGGAATATATCTCAATAAGGTGTATACTAACTTTAAAAATAAAGACATAAGGGAAAAATACAGCATTAGATTGCGCAGTTTATATTATTGATAAAATGACTGAAAATGTATTTTTCATTTACGATGATAGAGGTATAGATATATTCAAATAATAGTAGATTATAAAAAAGAGTAATAAAAAAAGCTATTTAAGAATGCATTAATATAAAAAAATAGCAACTATATATGATATTAAATATCAATGATAGTTGCTATTTTTATATTAATTTTTAGAATTAGCTATTTCTTCAGCTAAGTTATTTAAGTATTCCCATCTTTCATACTTATATTCAAGCTCTTTTTCAAGATTTGCTTTTTCATCAAGTATTTCTTGAAGCTTAGTAAAGTTTGTAGCAAATTTAGAAGTACTATTATCTAATTCTTCAATCTTACTTTCTAGTTTTGCTATATCATCATCAATAGTATCAAACTCTCTTTGTTCGTTATACGAGAATTTAAGCTTTTTATCATTTTTAGGTTTTTCTTTCTTAACTTCTTTAGGAGTTTCTTCTTTTCTTTCGGAGTTTTGAGCTTCTTCAAATTCAATTCCTTGAATTTCTTTATATATTAAATAATCACTATAGTTACCTGTGAAGATATGGATGTTACCATTTCCTTCATAAGCAAATATCTTATTACAAATTCTATCTAAGAAATATCTATCATGTGAAACTGATATAACAACACCTCTAAATTCATCAAGATAATCTTCTAATCTGTTAAGTGTTTCTATATCTAAATCATTTGTAGGTTCATCTAGTAAAAGGACATTTGGAGCACTCATAAGAGTTCTAAGTAAATGTAGTCTACGTCTTTCTCCACCTGATAATTTTCCAATAAGAGTGTATTGCATAGTTGAGTTAAATAAGAATCTTTCACACATTTGAGATGCAGATATTTTAGTTCCATCAGCAGTTTCTATATAATCACTTGCTTCTTTTACATAATCTATAGCTCTCATATTTAAATCCATATGAGCATCATCTTGTGTAAAGCATCCTATTTTAACAGTTTCACCAATTTCTATAGTACCACTATCAGGAGCTAACTCACCATTTAATATTTTTATAAGAGTTGACTTACCTTGTCCATTTTTACCGATTATACCGATTCTATCATGACGAGCAAGAGTATATTCTAAATTATTTATTACAGTTTTATCTTTAAACTTTTTAGAGATATTGTGTATTTCTATTATCTTATTACCAAGTCTAGAAGAACCAACTGATATATCCATTTTCTCATCAGGAGTTATAACTTCTCTATTTGTTAACTCTTCAAATCTTTCAAGTCTAGCTTTTTGTTTAGTAGTACGAGCACGAGCCCCTCGTCTTACCCAAGCTAGTTCTGTTCTTATAAGATTTTGACGCTTTTCTTCCATACTAGATTCTATAGCAAGTCTTTCCATCTTTCTTTCTAAGAAAAGAGAATAGTTTCCATCATAGCTAAATAATCTACCTTTATCAAGTTCTATTATTCTATTAGTAACTCTATCTAAGAAATATCTATCATGAGTTATCATAAGAAGTGATGCCTTAGAACTATTTAAATATTCTTCTAACCAATCTATAGTATCATTGTCTAAGTGGTTAGTAGGCTCATCAAGTATTAATAATTCACAAGGCGTTATAAGTGCAGAAGCTAAAGACACTCTTTTTCTTTGACCTCCAGACATTGATTTTATTTTTTGATTAAAATCACTTATTCCAAGTTTAGTAAGAACAGCCTTAGCTTCACTTTCTAAATCCCAAAGATTAAGCGCATCTATTTTTTCTTGTAATGATAAAAGTTTATTATTTAAATTTTCATCAAAAGAAGTATTTATCTTTTCTAATACATCTTGATATTCACCAAGTAATTTCATTTCAGCTGAAGTACCTTTAAATACTTGTTCAAGAACAGTAGCCTCCTCATCATAATCAGGATTTTGAGGTAAGTATTCAACTCTAACCTTATTAGCTTTAGTTATAGTACCGCTTTCTGCTTCTTCAGCACCAGCTATTATTTTTAAAAGTGTAGATTTACCAGTACCATTAACACCAATTAAACCTATTTTTTCACCTTCGTTTATTCCAAGAGATATGTCTTTAAGTAAAGTCTTTTCAGAATAACTCTTACTTATGTTTTCTAATGTCATTAAATTCATATACATCACCTTTAGTTATAATTTTACTTTTATGTTTAATTATTTATATTTTTTTCAAAATGTTGATAATCAGGGTTTTTCCAATATCCTCCCCATGTCCATCCTCTTTTTACAAATGCATTATAACATGGGTCATTTTCTACTATCATACCCGTTATAAGATTATTTCTATCAATAAACTTAGTAGCAGTAGTTGGGTTAACCTTATTTGTAGAAGTATTTACATGAGGATTATATAAAGGATTAATATCAATTGCAACACCTTTACCATGATTAGATATTTTATCAGTTCCTGCAATTGTTCTATAGCAAAATGAGGAAGTGTTATTATCCTGCATAGAAAGTTCATCATCAGCATTATATTCGTCTATTAAGTTTATTTTTTCAATTGGATATTTTGCTTCATAAAGCTCCTTAAATATGTCTACAACTTCAGCTGCAACTTCCTTATTTACAATCATTTCTCCAATATGAGTTTTATCATCAAATCCATAGTATGATAACTTTAGATAAGATAAAGATTCAAACTTTATAGGTTCATCTTCAGGCATAGAACATCCTATCATTTTTTCTTTTATTTCAGATGGAATATCAGAATAAGAAAATATAGGTTCTTTATTTACATTTAAAGTTTCTTCTTTAGTGATATTAGAATCATCTAAAGTTATTTCCTTACTTTCACATCCAACTAAATTAATTAATATAAATAAAAATAATATGTATTTAATTTTATTTAGCAAAGTATCCTCCTTAATTTATAGATATTACTTAAAATATATACTAATATAAAGTTAGTATATATTTTAGAAACACTACCTTAAAACAATATAGTATTAATTATAACCTATAATGTAAATTTAATCTAATAGTTAAAATTAAGATTACAAATAGATAAAATAAGCAAGCTAGGAGTGAAAAAATGAAGTTTTATATATCTCAATTAGATGAAAACAAAAAAATAATACCAATAATAGAAAAGTACGATGTAGGTCTTGAAATAGTTCAGTTTTCAAATCCATTTATATTAGATAATAAAGAAAAATTTATAAAAGAATATAAAAATGAGTGGGGAAGCTTATTAAATGAAATAGATATATCAATACATGGACCATTTGCAGATTTATCATGTGGAAGTAGGGACAGTATAATAGCCAGTATAACTAAAAAAAGATTTGAACAAGGCTATGATGTAGCAAAACAATTAAATGCTAAAAAAATTGTTTATCATAATAGTTATGTTCCTAAGCTTTATACATATGAAGAATGGATTTATAATGCTGATAAGTTTTGGAATGACTTTTTTATAAATAAAGATGATAATATAGATTTTTATTTAGAGAATGTTTTAGAGTATGATACTGTTCTTATTAAAAGGATTTTAGAAAATATAAATAAGAAAAATTTTAGTGCATGTTTAGATATAGGTCATGCTAATGTTTATTCAGATGTTAGTATAAATGATTGGATAGAAGAGTTAGGTAGTAAGATAGGGCATATGCATATTCATAATAATTATGGAAAAGAAGATAGTCATTTAGGAATAGATAAAGGGAATATAGATGTTAGAAATATTATTAGTCAAGTAGAAGATAAAAATAGTGATGTTAGCATTTCCTTGGAAATAGTGGATACTAATGATCTAAAGGAAACATTAAACACTTTATATGAAGAAGGTTTTATAAAAAGGAGGGATTGAAAATGGAAGATAAATCTATAAAAATAATGTGGGAAAATTATTTAAAATCAATAGGTGAAACTATTGAAAATACAGATAAAACATACGAAGCGTGGCATTTTTGTAATGATAAAGAAACTGCAAATAAATTAGCTGATTTAGTTATTAAAGGCATAAAAAGAGGAACTACATCAGTTTATAAATTTTACGAAGTAGAAAATGAAGAAATACCAAAAGAAGGTACACACAGCATAATTACAAATTGGGACGGAGTAGCAAAATGTATTATAAAAGATAAAAAAGTATATGTACGTCCATTTAAAGATGTAGATGAAGTTCTTGCAGGAATAGAAGGTGAAGGAGATAAATCAATTTCTTACTGGAGAGAAGTGCATATAGAGTGTTTTACTGAAGAATTAAAAGAAATAGGAATTGAATTTAATGAAGATATGCTTGTAGTTTTTGAAGAATTTGAAGTTGTATATAAGTAATTTTGTGAGGTGTTAATTAGTGCAAGATTATAATAAAGCTATTAAGTATTTATCAAAAGATAAATTAAGTAATTGTGCATTATTACAAGTATTAAAACGTAATACTGCTAATATATTAAAAGCAGAAGAAGATGGAGTACTTTTGTTTGATGAAGTTAGTAATGCCTATATGTTAAGTGCTGAAAATACAGAAAAAATATTTGAGTGTCTTAAAGGTTTAGAAAACTGTTACTTATTTTATGTAACAGATAATTGCTTTGTGAAATATTTACAAAAGCTATATAACTTAGATGAAATTTTAATATGTAAACAATTTATATATGAAGATGAGCATATAGTTGATTATGATAAAAATCTTGATATAAGAGAGCCTTCTAGTTTAGATATGGATATAATTAAAAAGAATTATGATAAGATTACAGATGAAGAATTAGAAGAAATTAATAAGTTACATAATTTATATGTAGGATATGATAAGTCAAAAAATATGGTGGGGTTTATTGGGAATCATTTAGAAGGGAGTATGGGGATTTTAGAAGTGTTTCCTCAGTATAGAAGAAATGGATATGCTAGTGAGCTTGAAAGATTTATGATTAATGATTTTATAAGAAAAGGTATGATACCATTTTGCCAAGTTGAGGTAAATAATGAAAAATCTATTAGATTGCAGAGAAAACTGGGGTTAAAGGAAAGTGAAAAAGTGGTGTATTGGTTAAGTGATAATTTAGAAGTGAAATTTAAAATTACAGATGAAATAAAAGAAGATAAGTAAGAGATTTTTAAAGCTATAATTTCAATGAAATAACTTAACATTATGAGCACATATATTTCTCATATACTTTTTATCTAACTATCAACTTTATACTATAATAAATTTATATAAAATTGTATAATTTAATTATAAATTAATAAAACAAGGAAGTGATTATATTGAAGACAAGCTTACTAAGCCCTAAGATAGATTTTGTATTTAAGAAAATATTTGGTTCAGAAGAACATCCAAAAGTATTAATATCATTTTTAAATGCAGTATTAAAACCAATTAAACCAATTATTGAAGTAGAAATAAAAAATTCGGATATAGAAAAAGAATACATAGATGATAAATTTTCAAGATTGGATGTAAAAGCAAAAACTAGTAACAATGAAATTATAAATATAGAAATACAATTAAAAAATGAATATAATATGATTCAAAGAAGTTTATATTATTGGAGTAAATTATATGAAGAGCAATTAACAGAAGGGGATAGATATGACAAACTGTGTAGAACTGTTTGTATAAATATTTTAGACTTTAAATATCTAAAAAATGATAGATTTCATAATGGATATAGATTAAAAGAAATAGAAACTAATGAAGAGTTGACAGATTTAGAAGAGATACATTTTATAGAAATACCAAAACTTAAGAAGTTAGAAAAATCAGAGGAAGTAGTTGATTTATTAGAAGGTTGGGTAGAGTTTTTAAGAGATCCAGAAAGTGAAGTTGTAAGAAAATTAGAAATGAGTAATAAAGAAATAAGAGAAGCAAAGGATGAATTATATAGATTAAGTAGAGACTCAAAGGAAAGAGAATTATACTTTATGAGAGAAAAATCTTTAAAAGATGAGATAAGTGCATTAGCTAATGCAGAAGAAAAGGGAATGCAAAAAGGAAGAGAAGAAGAGAAAATTAATATAGCTAAAAATATGATTTTAAATGGTATGAGTAATCATATGATATCAAATATAACTGGATTAACCATAGAAGAAATAGATGAAATAAGATAAACATTTATAAATTTTAAGTGAATAAAAGAGGCTTGATATTTGGATATAACCATATCAAGCCATTTTTATTGAACATCTATTTGAAGTTTTTTAGTAATTTATCATAACAATAAAAAGACTTTTCTTTGTCAAATAAGTTTATTTTACCTATAAATTTAAATCCACATTTTTTTAATAATGAGTTCATCTTAGTATTTATAGAGTAAGTATCTGTTTTTAAGTAGACAACATTATTATAATAGGCTAATTTTTCAGCAAAGTTTATAAGCTCAGTTGCTACTCCTTGTTGCCTAAATCTAGGATTTACTGCCATTCTGTGTATCATCATTGATTTATCATTAGATGACCAGTTTAAACCTTCGTATTCAACTGGTTCTATAAAGTTAACACAGATAAAACCTTTTATATGACCACAGTCGTCATCTACATATAAATCCCCATTTTCTATATCATCAGCAAAATCTTCGTCTAGAGGATAGTTTTCACCCCATTGAGTATTATTGTAAGTTTTCATTTCTTCAATTGTGGATTTTATTATTTCTATTATGGTGCTTATATCATTTAACCTAGCCTTCCTAATCATATTTAGAACACCTCCAAAAGTGCTTGAACTTTCAATTAAATAGATTCTATTATATAATAAATTATAAATAAAAATTGGATAAAGAGATATTAAAATTTATATGAAACATTGAAAATTACGTTGTTTTATAGGAGGGATATAATGAGTAAATATACAAGTGAAGAAATAGAAAATACATTAAAGATTATCGAGTCTACAATTATAAATTGTGAAAAAATACAACCTAAATTTAAAGAAGGTACACCTCAATTATCGCTTTCTAGAAATCGTATAAAAGCTTTAAATATTTCAAAAACATTAATAACAAATGATGAGCATAGTTATACACAAGAAGATTTGTCAAAAGCAGAAGTTCAAATAACTTCTATTATTAATAAAAGTAAAAAGGCCTTTATTAATGCAAAAGAAGGTACAGGCACATATACACGTTTGAAGAGAATAATAGATGCTATGACAATTTCATTAGATTATATTCAAGAAGGTATAAATAATTTAATAAAAATGTAGGTTAACTTTATAATTATATAATGAGGGAATATTATTAGAAAGTATATATGCAATTGTTATATAATGAGAAGTAACGATATTATTTATATTATATATAGTAATTTGTAAGTGAGATTATTTTAGTAAATAAGAGAGGATGTAATAAATGTTTAATACTTTAAGTTATATAGGAAAAAAGTTAAATGATGCAGGTGTAACATGGGGAGTTGGAGCATCTATACTGCTTAATAAGTTTGGTTTTATAGACAAAACTAATGATATAGATATTTTTATAAACATTGATGATATTAAAAAAGTAGATGAAATCCTTAAAAGTATTGGAGAAAAAAAAGAAATGGGAAAAGAGTTCAACATACTCAACAAAATATTTTTATGAGTATGTAATAAATGGATTTGATGTTGATGTAATGTCTGGATTTGCAGTTAATCATAATAACGGAGTATTTAGATATATATTTGATAATAATTCTATATCAGAATTTAAATTAATTAATGGTGTAAATATACCATTTACTTCATTAGAAGACTGGTATGTAATTTATCAGTTAATTCCTAACAGACAAACCAAGGTAGATATGATAGAAACATATATTTTATCTAATGGAATTAAGAAACCAATGCTCTTAGAAAGAGCATTAGAAGGTTGTTTACCTGTAGATGTAAGATTGAAAATTGAGAATATATTAAATTCATAATTTAATATATCGATTAGATATGAGTGACAATATTAATAAATTACGAACTATAACGGTAGGGTATCAATCCTACTTTTTTATGCCTAATAATAAAGATTATTATCTAACTTAAATTAAAAATAAATATAGCCACCTTTAGCTTAGGTGGCTATATTTTGAGCAATGTACAAAGTCTTTAGTCATATTAATGAAGTAAATTTTATGTTAATACCTAGGATTTTGTTCAGAAGACTGTGCATCTGATTTAGTATTATGAACAGTACCAAAAGGATGTTTAGGTGGAGCATAAACAGAGTATACTTTAAGAGGTTCATTACCTGTATTGATTATATTATGCCATTTACCTGCAGGGATTATGATAGCAGAGTCATCATTAACTCTTCTTTCAAAGTTTAAGTTATTTTGACTATCACCCATTCTAACAATACCTTGACCGTCCTCAATACGTATAAATTGATCAGTTGTTGGATGCATTTCTAAACCTATATCGTCTCCAACATTAATACTCATTAATGTTAATTGTAAGTAACTTCCTGTCCATAAAGCTGTACGGAAAGTATTGTTTTGAGATGTGGCATCATCAATATCAATTGCAAATGGATTTGGTCCATAATCCTGTAATTGAGTATATTGTTGATTTTGAGTATATTGTTGATTAGAATTTGGAGCATACATTGGTCTATTATTCAATGAACCATATTGATAGGCATTATATATTTGTGAGTTAAGCCAAAACAAATATGGATACATATTATACATTTGTGGATTAACCATATAAGGATAGGGATATGATGTAGGAATATGATACATATTTATCACTCCTTCTTTTTTTAGACTTTATAACATTATATTGAATTATATTTATTAATATTACTATTTTTATAACTCAACTGTCTAATATCCCATTTATTAAATTATATATTTAATAAGACTATTAGGAAAAACATTTTTTATTTCAGTCATGAAGAAATCTTTCATATCAGCTAATTCCTCTTTAGTATAAACATATTTACCATATCCAAACTGACCATATTTAAACTTTCTATCATCATTGTTCATAGGTAAAGTAGTCTCTGGAAATATTTCAAGTACTCTATTCTTAGCCTTAGTAGTATATCTATGTGATATTACTTCAAATATAATTTGTTTATCAAAATCTTTAGGTAATTTTTCTTTTATACTTTTAATTAAATCTCTATATTCATCTTTCCAATTTTCATAAAGAAAAACAGGCGCTATTATAAAGCCTATTTGATATCCAGCATTAGCAACTTTTACAGCAGCCTCAATTCTTTTATTAGCAGATGCAGTATGATGTTCATGAGTATCTATTATTCTTGGAGTGTTTATACTAAATCTAATTTCTGTATGATTATTATGCTTTGCATCTAATAAGGTATCTACATCGTTATATTTGGTTACAAATCTAAATCTACCTTTTTCTTCTTTGCCTATGAATTCTATAGCTTTTTTCAATGAATTAGTATAAGGTTCAAGGGGTACAGGGTCAGATGTTGCGGCACCTTCAAATATAGTTACAGATGGAAGTCTTTCATCTATGTACTCTTTAGCTTTATTTAAAATTTCATCTATATTAACAAATACTCTTACATAAGGTTTATCACCTAATTGAGTATTTAAATAACAATATTCGCATCTTCCCATACATCCACTAACTAAAGGTAATTGATAGTTTGCAGATGGTTTACATGTTTGAAATTTTAAGCTTTTACGTTCTCCAACAACTAATGTTTCTTTACCAGATCTATATTGGTCATGTAAATTATCTCCTGGTATATGACTCTTAATTCTATTAGAACTTGCATTTATAATTTCAATTTTAGGATTATCTTTTACTTTATTATAAATGTTTTTGCCAATCTCTGTATCTAGAGAGTCTTTTTCAAATATAACTCTTTTAGGAATAAACATTATATCACCTCTTAGTATATTTTATTAATTTGATTTTATTGTTTGTTTATTTAGATTTTACATACAGATATAAATTAAAAAGATAATAAAAAAATAGCTAATAACAAATAATATAGAAATAATATAAAAATGGACAATATAGTAGGTGACAAGTTATGAGAAAGCCAAAATTAATTATTAGCAAATGTCTTAATTCAGAAAAGTGTAGATATAATGGTCAAATTTACGATGACAAGGTTATATCTTTATTAAGAAAATATGTAGATTTAGAAACTGTATGTCCAGAAAAAGAAATAGGCCTTACAGTACCGAGAGAACCTATAAGAATTGAAAAACATGATGACAAATATAAATTAATGCAACCTAGTTCTAATATAGATTACACATCTCAAATGACTGAATTTGCAGAAGAATTCTTAAGTAAAGTAGAAGATGTAGATGGATTTATATTAAAAAGTAAATCACCATCTTGTGGTATAAAAGATGTTAAAATTTATCCTAAGAATCAAAAATGTAGCATAAGTAAAGATGGACGAGGTGTTTTCTCAACTAAAGTTGTAGAAAAATATTCAAGTATTCCAATAGAAGATGAAGGTAGATTAAGAAACTATAGCATTAGGGATGAATTCCTTACAAAAATTTTTACAATAAATAATCTAAAATGTGAAAATAGTATTTTAGATTTTCATAATAAGAATTCATTATTATTAAAATCATACAATGAAGATATTTATAATGAACTAAACACTATAGTAAGTAAAGAAAATATAAATGAAGATGATATAAATTTATATAAAAATAAGGTATATGAAATTTTAAATAACAAAAGAGATAAAAGCAGTAAATTAAATCTTGCTAGAAACTTATTTGAAAAATATACAAATTATTTAAATGAAAATGAAATAAAATACTTTAATAATTTATTAATTCTTCATGAGAATGAAAAAATACCATTTAGTTCAATTCTTGTTGCACTACAAATATATGCAATTAGATTTGATGATAAAGATTTATTAAACCAAACATTTTTTAATCCTTATCCAACAGATTTAATAAGTATAAGTGATTCAGGAAAAGGTAGAAATATATAATTTAGGAGGGTAATAATGGAAGTTAAATATGTACAAGGAAAGCCATTATTTACATATATAAATAAAAATAAAAAACAATACCCATACTTAACTGAAGATATAGAAACTGATGTATGTATAATAGGAGGAGGGGTTACGGGAGCTATAGCATCTTATTATTTTAGTAAAAATAATGTTAAAGCAGTTGTTTTAGAAAAGAAAAGAATAGCTCATTTAAGTACTAGTGTAACTACATCTCTTTTACAATATGAATTAGATGATAACTTATCAGATCTTACAGAATATACAAGTTTAGAAAATGGAATAAAGTCTTATAAATTAGGTCTTAAAGCACTTGATGAAATTGAAGAATTTATAAAAGCAAATGGTAATAAGTGTGATTACAAAAAAAGAGATACACTTTTATACACAGCTAAAAATAATGAAGTAAATGCTATAAAAATAGAGTATGATTATAGAAAAGAAAATGGACTAGATGTTGAATATATAGATGAAAGTAATAATAAATTTAGTTTTGATTTAAAAGCAGGTATGATATCAAAAAATGGTGGAGCAGAGTTAGACCCATATAAATATACAAATCAATTATTAGATGTATCTTGCAATATGGGTGCTAAAGTATATGAAAATACAGAAGTTGTTGATTTAATTCATCATGAAGATTATATAGAAGTTATAACTGAATTTGGATATAAAGTAAAAGCTAAAAAGGTTATAGTTGCAACTGGTTATAATACAAAGTTATTTACTAAGAGAAATTTTGGAACTAAAACAACTACTTTTAATATAGTTACTAAGCCTGTTTCTAACTTTGATGGATGGGAAGAAAAGATACTTATAAGAGATAACTGCGATCCTTATAACTATCTAAGAACTACAGTAGATAATAGACTTATAATTGGAGGAGAGGATGTTGATTTTATACCAGATATATTTGATGAAAAATTAGCTAATGAAAAATATGATATTTTAGAAAATAGATTAAAGTCTATGTTTAAAGATATTGATAATATAGAAGCTGAGTTTAAGTATTGTGGAGCTTTTGCTTCAACACCTGATAATTTAGGATTTGTGGGACCTGGTAGTGAGCATAAGAATTTATGGTATTTATTAGGTTACGGTGCAAATGGGATTTTATTTGCAATACTTGGTGCAATGATGTTAAGTGATTTATATAAGGGTAATGAAGATAAAGATATGAAGTTATTTAAGGTAGATAGATTTGATAAATAATTATATTTTCTGAAAATTAAGAAAATGTTATTGACATGTAAAAATAAAGATAGTATTATGTATATATAATACTTAATAAAACAAAAGCAATGACAAAGACAAAAATACTTAGAAGTGTAAATACAGAGAACCAACATTTGCTGAGAGTTGGATATTACATAAAGTATATAATGATCACTTTGTAGCTTTCATGGTGAAATTAAAGTAATCATGAACGTTTACCAGCGTTATATGGTTAGGATTAAGACTTAAAAAAGTCCGATCTGATGAGTGGTAGCTTAATTTAAGCTGCAAATAAGGTGGTAACGCGAAATTATAACTTTCGTCCTTATATTATGAAAATATTCATGTATAAGGACGGAAGTTTTTTTATTTATAGAAAAAGGTGGTGAGATAAAAGTGGACATTGATATTAGTGACATAGGACTGATACAAATTGAAAATACTGAAAATTTAGAAAATAATAAGATGAAATTATGGGGAGGAATAAGTAAAATGAGTTCTTTAAAAAAAGTAAGTGATGTAGCATCAAAATATATGGCTTTAATAGTATTAGTAGTAGCAGGATTAAGTGTACTAAGACCAAGTACATTTTTATTTGCAGCACCTTATACAAATCAATTATTAGGGGTAATAATGTTTTGTATGGGAGTAACTTTAAAGCTAGAAGATTTTAAATTAGTATTAACAAGACCAAAAGATGTACTTTGTGGAAGCTTAGCACAATATACAGTAATGCCACTTTTAGCATACCTTGTATCAAAGTTATTAAACTTACCAACAGAATTTGCAGTTGGCTTAATATTAGTAGGATGTTGCCCAGGAGGACAAACATCAAATGTAATGGCTTATATATCTAAAGGTGATGTAGCTTTATCTGTAACGTTAACATCATTATCAACAGTATTAGCTCCACTTGTAACACCAGCACTTGTTTTATTATTAGGAGGAGAATCTGTAAATGTATCAATGAGTGCTATGTGTATGTCTATAGTTAATGTGATATTAGTTCCTATATTATTAGGATTTTTATGTAATAAATTCTTCTCAAAAGCAGTTGAAAAAGGTTTAGATGGATTACCACTTTTATCAGTAGTAGCTCTTAGTCTTATAATAGGTGGAATAGTAGTAAAGAATTCACAATTATTTATGTCTTCAGGCTTACTTTTAGTAGTAGCAGTAGGAATACATAATATGTTTGGATACTTAGTAGGTTACTTAATAGCTAAGGCAGTAGGTATGGAAGAAGCAAAAAGAAGAACAATGTCTATAGAAGTAGGCCTACAAAGCGGTGCACTAGCAACTTCTTTAGCTACTCAATATTTCTCACCGATGACTGTTATACCAGGGATTGTAGCTAGTGTTTATCATGCAATATCTGGAGCACTTTTATCTAATTACTGGTCAAGTAAGGCTTTAGATAAAAATAAAGATAGTAAAGAATATAATGAGGTATTAGTATAAAAATGAAATCATAAATTAATTATAAAGATAAGTTTATATTTAATAATGAGAAGAGCAGTATAGTATACTGCTCTTTTTGCTATGAATTAATAGTAATATTTGGAATAGAATGTTTATATAGAGTTTAAATAAAAGTAAATAAGGAGGAATAGATGAAATACGATGTTATTGTCATAGGTGCAGGTATATCGGGACTTACAGCAGCTGCCTTATTATTAAAGAGAAGATTAAAAGTATGTGTTATAGACGCACAATTTAAACCAGGTGGTTCTTGCGGAATATTTAAAAGAAAAGACACTGTATTTGAACAAGGAGCGGCTATGATTTATGGATTTAATGATAAAGGATTTAGCCCACATAGATTTGTATTTAATGCACTAGAAGAACCAATAGATATAATAAAACATGATAAGCTTTATGCTATAAACTTTGGAGAGCATAGAATAGTATTTCATGAAGATATAGATTTATTTATAGATGAATTAGCAAAAGTATTTCCAAAGGAAAAAGAAAATTTCAAAAGATTTTATAAGGATTTATCAAAGCAATATTTAAAAGTAATAGCAGAAAATCCAGCCTTTATATCTCCAGATGCAATAAAAAAAGAAGATGGATTAAAATCATTTTTAAGACATCCAATAGAGTACATAAGATTTTTAGGATATATGAATAAAAATACAGAAAGTATATTAAAAAAATACTTTAAAGATCCAAATGTATTTGATTTATTTGATAAGTTAACATCTACATATTGCTATACAAATGTAGAAGAAACACCTGCTATATTATCTTCAGTAATGTTTGTGGATAATCATTTTGGAGGTAGTTATTATCCAGCAGGCTCAACATTAAATTTAATTGGTAAGTTAGAAAAAGTGATTGAAGAAAATAATGGCGATATGATATATAATTCAGAAGTTGTAAAAATAATAGTAGAAAATAACAAAGCTATAGGTGTGAAACTAGATAATGAAGAAGCTATATATGGAGAATATATAATAAATTCTGGGACTGTTTGGAATTTATATAATAAATTATTAAAGGATAGTGCAGATGAAAACAATATAAAATGGGCAAACTCATTAGAACCATCATACAAGTCAAGTGTATTATTTGCACTTGTAAATAAAGAAGTAATACCAAAAGAAACACTTCCAATAGAAATGCTTATAGGAGATAAAACTAAATTAAATGAAGATGAAATTACAGTATACATATTAAGTATAGATGATAAAACACTTTGCGAAGAGAAGTATCACAGTATTATGGCAATAGGCCCTAGTTTAAAAGATTGGCCAAAAGGATTTAAAAATAGATATAACACTGAAGAATATAGAAATATGAAAGAAATTGAGAAAAATAGAATGCTAGATGTTTTAGAAAAAAGATTCCCAGGATTTAAAGAAAACTTATGTCATGTAGAAGTAGGAACACCTACAACATTAAATAGATATATATTAAAAGAAGGTGGAAGCGTAGCAGGTCCTAAACAAAAACTAGGGCAACATATGATGAAAAGATTAAAATCAAAAAGTGAAATAGAAAATCTTTTTAATTGTGGAGAATCAACAGTTATGGGAACAGGAACTCCTGCTGTTACAATATCAGGTATAAGTGCAGCAAACCTTATACTTAGAGAACTAAATTTAGATGAATTTGAATACAAAGAAAATATGAAAAACTATGTAAATATAGTTAAAAAGCCATTTGACTTTAATCATATCAAAATAGGAAAAAATGAAAAAGAAAATAATCTTGCTAAATTAGCTTTAAAGTGTCAGTTTTGTGATAACCCATCTTGTGAAAAAGCATGTAAATATAATATTTCAATAAGAGATATAAATAGAAGAGTTGCAGTAGGTAACTTTTATGGAGCTAAAAAATTATTAAAAGATAATAAGTCATGTAAAAACTGTGAAAGCAAAGACTGCGAAAATAAATGTATTAGAAAAAGTTACAAAGAATCTGTAAGTATAAAGGAGATAAATTCACAGCTATAGGAGGGATTTTATGTATATCCTTCAAGTAAAAAATTTGCATAAAAGGTATGATGATTTTGAGGCAATAAAAGGTATAAATTTAGATATAAAAAAATGTGAAATATATGGACTATTGGGTCCAAATGGAGCAGGAAAAAGTACTTTAATAAAATCTATATGTGGTCTTGAAAAAATAACATGTGGAGAAATAATATTTGAAGAAAAAGAAAATAACGTAAATAAATATAAAAGAAATATAGGACTTTTACCACAAGATATTGCTATATATAATGATTTTACAGCAAAAGAAAATGTATCTTTTTTTTGCTCCTTATATGGATATAATGGAAAAGAACTTAAAAAAAGAGTAAATAAAGCATTAGAATTCGTAGGGCTATTAGATGTTGAAAATAAAGTATCAAAAAACTTTTCAGGCGGTATGAAAAGAAGATTAAATATGGCTTGTGCAATAGCTCATAGTCCTAAATTAATAATAATGGATGAACCAACTGTGGGAATAGACCCTCAGTCTAGAAATCATATATTACAGTCAGTTAAAAAACTAAATGAAGAAGGATCAACAATAATATACACATCTCACTATATGGAAGAAGTAGAAGAACTATGCACTAACATATCAATTATGGACAATGGAAAAATAATAGCAAATGGAAGTAAAGAATACTTAAAGTCAAGCTTAGTTAATTACAATACATATACAATAAACTTAAAAAATGAAATATACAATATAGATAAATACATAAGAAAAATAGAAGGTGTTCAAAAAGTAGAAATAGATAAAAATAAAATAAAGTGCTATTATTCAAAGGATAAAAATATAACTCAAAAGCTTATAAACATTATATCAAATCATAGTGGTGTTATAGAAAATATAAAAAGCGAAATTCCCACATTAGAAAGTGTATTTCTAACATTAACAGGTAAAAAACTAAGAGATTAATATAACTGAGGGATGATATGATTTTAATAACTTTAATTAAAAAGGAAATTATGCAGTTTTTTAGGGATAAATTTAATGTGTTAGTAATGTTTATATTTCCTGTATTTCTTATAGTAGTAATGGGGTGTGCCTTAAATGGATTAATGAATGTAGATTACAATATATTTGAAAATAAAAAAGTATATTATAAAATAAATGATTTAAGTAAAGAAAATAAGTACTATAAAGTATTTAATAGCTTTAAAGATATCTGTGAAGAAACTATTAAAATAGAATTTAAAGAAATAAATGATGATAATAAAGCAAAAGAATATATTAATAAATCACAAGGTCTAGCATTTATAAATATACATGAAGATAAATTTGATTTTATAGAAATGAAAAAAGAAAATGATTCACAAAATATTTAGAAGTATTTTGAACAATATATAGAAAAATATACACTTACTGATACTATAATAAGAAAAAATCCTAATATTATAAATGATTTAATAAAAGAAAGTAATATAAAAATAAAAGAAGAAGGTACATTAAGTAGCGGAATAGATTCATTTACTTATTATACATTTTCAGAACTTGTATTAATAATACTTTACATATCTCAAATAACCTGTGTATCAACATATAAAGAAAGCTTTCAAGGTACATTGAGTAGATTAAGAATATCTAAAATTAGCAACTTTAAAATAATAATATCAAAAGTAATTTTAGGTATAATAGTAGGTTTAATACAAATTTTAGTAGTATATTTTATAAGTAGAGTTTTTCTTAATGTAAATTGGGGGCAAAATTTAGTCAAAACCTTACTTGTATTAATATCTTTAATAATATTTAGTTCAGTACTTGGAATCACAACTAGTATAATATTTAAAGATAATAAAACTTCATCTAGTTTAATTAATACATTATTAATAATTTTAGGTTTTTAGGTGGACATATGTACCAATTTCACTTATAAAATCAATTAAAATAACAAACATACTATGTCAAATAACACCTACCTATTGGGCAAACATATCATTACTTAGCCAAAGCTTAAAAATAAATACTAATTATTTTTATATATCAATAAGTTTATCCCTAGGATTATCTGCGTTATTAATGATAATAGGAATTTTGGGATGTAAAGTAAGGTTAGGTGATTATAATGATTAAAATTATTATAAATACAATTAAATTATTGATAAAGAAAAAAAGCTTTATAGCTATGTCAGTAGTAGCACCAGCAATAGTTATAGTATTCTTTAGTTTTACATTTGGAGGAAACTCTAATTATAAGGTAGGAATAATAGATAAAGATAATAGTTACATATCAAATGAAATAATAAATACAATAAATGAAATAGAAAATATAGATATAGTATATATAAGTAATGAAAGCGATGAAATGTTATTAGCATCTCATCAAATACAAGTAGCAGTAATAATAAATGATGGCTTTAGTGAAAATGTATTAAACTTAGATAAAGATAATATAATTGTAAAATCAATTTCAAACAGTGATGTTAAATCAATATTATTATCTATTATAGAATCTAAAATAGATAATCTAAATTTAATAGCTAAAGTAAGTAACAATGATATAGAAGTTTTTAAAGAATATAATGAAACATTTAAAGATAAACTACTTACATATAATATAAATAATGTTAAAGAAATAAGACCATCTATAGATAACTCACTTGGAATAGTTATTATGATGGTTCTTATAAGTGGAATAACTATTACTAATTTTTTAATAGAAGATGAAGAAAATAATACAAAATCAAGAGTATTAGTTAGTGGAATAAATAAATTTAAGTATTATAGCTCACTTTTTATAGTATTTTATTTACTATCTAGTACTAGCAGTTTTATATATTATACTGGTTGTAAAATGCTAGATTTAGATTTTAATATGGATAATACGACTAATTTTTTTATAGTTATGCTTATATTTAATTTAATTTCTATATCATTAAATTTGTGTATAGTAAGTTTTACTAGAAATAGGTACGTTGCTAGTACTGTAAATATACTGATTGTTATACCTACATGTATGCTATCAGGGATGTTTTGGGACTTTGAAGTTATGCCTACTTATCTTCAAAATATAGGAAACTTTTTACCGCAAAGATGGATATATATGTGTGTAGAGAACTTGCAAAAGTATAATAATTTAGGAGCTATAAAAGAATACATATTATATATGATGATACTATCTACAGTACTTTTTAGTATAAGTTTAATTTTATTTAGTACAATAAAAAAAGTTTGACGTCAAACTTTTTTTATTGTACTATTAGTTTGACATCAAATTAACTTAATTAACAAAGGAGAAAAATATGAATGTTATAGAAGCAATACAGGCACGTAAAAGTGTAAGAAAATTCAAAGATGAAGTAGTACCAAAAGAAGATATATTAAAGATGCTAGAATTAGCAACAGAAGCTCCTTCGCCAAAGCATCAACAAAATTGGAACTTTGTTGTATTAACTAATCGTGAAATAATAAATAAAATGGCTGATATAGTAACTGAAAGTCATGAAAGATTAGGTCAAATAGCAAAGACTGAAAAAGATAGAAAAATACATATGAGTGTAATAAAATATTATACATGTTTTAGAAATGCTCCAGCAGTAGTAATGGTATATGGTTCTGAATACAAAATGATAGAGTATAAAATACTAAAAGAGAATGATGCATCTCAAGAAGTATTAGATACATTAGTATCACCTCAATCAGCTGCTCAAGGAATAGGTGCTGCAGTTGAGAACTTCTTATTAGCAGCAACAGAAATGGGATATGGTACTTGTTATATGACAGGACCTACTCATGCTAAAGTAGAAATTGAAATTTTAATAGGTTTTGATAAGCCAGGATTTGAATTAATGTCTATGATAGCATTAGGAGTTGCTGAAGAAAATACAGCTCCTAAACCACCTCGTAAACCACTTGAAGAAGTAGTAACATTTATAGACTAAAAATAATAAAAATAGAAATGCCTATATGAATAAAGCATTTCTATTTTTCATTTTCAACCTTAAAGTTAGTATTAAGTTTTCTAAGTAATCTTAAGAATTCCTCTTTTTCCTCTGGAGTAAAGTTTTTATAAGCAGTTTCTCTTACTTGTGATGAAATAAAATTAAACCTATCTTCGATATCCCTAGCTTTTTTAGTTAAGCTTATATAAGCAACACGTTTATCTGTAATAGATTTTTCCTTTTCTATATATCCTAAACTTATAAGTTTGTTTACTAGTGGAGTTACTGTAGATTTATCTTTACCAATTTTTTTAGCTATCTCTTTCATAGTTAGCTTCTTATCACTTTCATAAAGAGCAGTTAATATATTCCCATGTGTTGGTATCAATTCAGTCAAATTATTTTCTTTTAATTTATTTTCAATAAACTTTATCATATTAGCTTTAGTTCTACTTATAAAATAAATAATATATTTATCCTTCATATTAATTCTCAATCTAGATAAAAGTATATTCATCTTAATATATAATACCACATATAAATATATATTTAAAAAATAAAAATGCCCAGTAAATAATTTACTGGACTTTATCAATAGTTTATTTATACTACAATATTTCCACCGTTAGGATGCAATATTTGACCAGACATATAAGAAGAATCATCACTAGCTAAAAATAAAAAGCAAGTAGCAACTTCATATGGTTGCCCAGCCCTTTTCATAGGAACTTCACTAGTATATGTTCCGAAAGTTTTAACTTCCTTTGCAGAAAAAGAAGCAGGTATTAAAGGTGTCCAAATAGGACCAGGTGCAACACCATTAACTCTAATTTTTTTGTCCATTAAAGATTGAGATAATGATTTAGTAAAAGTAAGTATAGCACCCTTAGTAGAGCTATAATCAATTAACTGTTTATTTCCTTCAAATGCAGTTACAGATGTTGTATTAATTATAGAAGCACCTTTTTTCAAATAAGGAAGAGCAGCTTTAGTCATATAAAAATAAGAAAATATATTTGTTCTAAATGTTTTTTCTAATTGTTCTATAGAAATATCTAAGAAATCATTTTGAACATATTGAACAGCACAGTTATTTATTAAAATATCTATTTTTCCAAATGTGTTGATAGTATTTGTAACAACTTCATCAGAAGAATTAGGAATAGTCAAATCACAAGGATTTAATAAACATCTTCTACCTATTTCTTCAATTCTACATTTTGTTTCTTGAGCATCTTTTTCTTCACTTGGGTAATATGCTATAGAAATATCCGCTCCTTCCTTAGCAAAAAGATAAGCAACAGCTCTACCAATACCACTATCTCCACCAGTTATAATAGCAACTTTATCTTTTAACTTATCACTTGGTTTATGACAAGGATTCTCTGAAATAGGTCTTGGAACCATTAGATATTCTAATCCGGGCATAGTATCTTGGTGCTGAGGAGGGAAGGCTATATTCACATCTCTACATATTGTCTCACTACCAATAAACTTATAAATAGGATACATATATTACACCACCTTAAAATAGTTTAGTTAACTATAAAATGTATATTAGAACTAAAGAAAAGTATTACTAAAAGTATAAAATTAAAATATATTAATAATATAATTTTAAAAATAATTGTACTTCATCAAAAACGGAACGGTATAGACATTTTTTGTCTGAAATTTATGAACGTATGTTTGGTAAAACTATTGAAATATATTTTTAAGACTGATACTATTAAATTATGAAAGGGGGGGAGATAAAATGAAAAATAAAGATTTAGAAAAAATTATAAAAATGTATGATGTAATTGAAAAATACTTTAATATTCATGGATATGCACCAAGTGTTAGAAATATAGGAGCAATGCTTGGAATATCATCAACATCCACAGTACATAGAAGACTAAATAAGTTAGAAGAATTAGGATGGATAAGTAAAGGCAAAAACATTACCAGATCAATAACTCTTAACTCTATAACATGGAAATAAAAAGGGGATAAAAAATGGCTTTGTATAGAAATGTAAATGTAGATATATGGAAACATCCAAAAATTTCTGTTGATATGAATCATAAAGAAAAATTACTTTTCTTATATATTTTAACTAATAACTCAACAAAACAAAGTGGGATTTATGTTTTACCAATAAAACAAATTGGATTTGATTTAAATATACCTCAAAAAACAGTAAAATTAATTTTAAATAAGTTTGAAAATGATTTAAATTTAATAAAATATAATTTTAAAACTCATGAAATAGCAATAAAAGGATGGGGAAAATATAATTTTAAAAATTGTGGTAAACCAATGCTTGATTGTATAAAATCAGAACTAAAAGACGTTAAAGACTTGGAATTACTTAAAGTTGTAAGTCAAAATATAAGTAAAAAAGAAGTAAAAGACTTATTTGAAAGAGCTTATAATGGTGAAAATATTCAAGAAGAAAAATTAACGTCACGTGAATTTAAAAATGAAGAAGATAAAAAATTAAAATACCAAAAAGAAAAACAAAAACAAAAACAAGAAGAAAAAGAAAAAGAAGTTCAAAAGAAATCTAATATTAGATCTATAAATTTTTACCAACCCAAAGAAGAAGATTCACTTTATAAATTACCAAGTAAAGAAGATTTAGAAAAAGCAAAAGCTATTAGTCAAATAGATTTATAGGAGAATTAAGATGGATAAAAGTAAATATAAATGTGACAAGTGCAAGGATATGTTATTTATTTTAGATAATGATGAAGCTACACCATGTTCTTGTAGAAGTATAAGAATAGCTGAAGATTTACTCAAAAAGAGTGGAATTAGTGAAGCATTTAAAGAAAAAAGCTTTGAAAATTTCAACTATAAAGTAGATTATCAGATATTAGATGCATATACAAAAGCTAAGACATATGCACAAGATATAATAATCAATTTTAAGCAAAATAAAAGAGCTTTAACTAAAGAAAGCTCAATTATATTTATGGGACAAGTAGGTTCTGGGAAAACCCACTTGTCAATGGCAATTGCCAACAGTTTACTAAACAAAGGCATAAGCGTAATATATATGCCTTTTAGAGATATTATAACACAAGTTAAACAAAATATGTTAGACGAAGAGTATTATAGAAAAACTATAGATAGATATAAAAATGCAAGAATTCTTTTAATTGATGACTTATTTAAAGGTAATATTACCAAAAGCGATATTAACATAATGTTTGAGATAATAAATTATAGATACCTAAACAAATTACCTATGATAATTAGTACAGAGTGCACAAAAGATATGTTACTAAATATTGATGAAGCTTTAGGAAGTAGAATAATTGAAATGAGTAAGGACCACATAATTGAACTTAGAGGTAAGAAATTAAATTATAGAATTTACTCATAAATATAGGGGGAAATAAATATGGGAATGTTAAATAAATTTTTTAATAAATCTGTAAAGGAAAATATATATCCTTTTGGAAGCAAAGAATGTACAAGCTATTTAAGAGAAGCTTATAAAAATAGCATAGATGACACTATATTATTAACTGAAGATATTTATGAAAAATTAGAAAAATATGATGAAATAAATAAAATGTTATGTGAATTAGAATTTGATAAAAAAGTAATAGAGCATTTCTTACAAAATGAAATGAAAGAATACGAAACAGCATTTTGTAAGGAAAGAAAAATAACTTGGAAAAGTAGTGAAAAAACAACAATAGATACTAAATCATTAAAAAAAGACAATCCTGAACTTGCAAGTAAATATTCAAAAACAACTAAATCTAGAATGTTTAAAATATATTAAGTAAAAGGAGAAATTTATATGGGAACTATGTTAGATAAAGTAAGTTTAGATGATATTCCAGAAAGCTTTAGAGAATTAGCAGAAATTATTGGGATAGATGCTTTTAAGAAGTTGGTAATTAATTATGGTGGAACTTCAATTTATGTTCCTGTAAAAGAAAGTATTAGTAGAAGCGTTAGGGATAAGATTTTAAAAGATACATTTGATGGAAATTATAAGAAAAGTGCAAGCACTTATAGAATTAGTGAATCTCATGTAAGAAGAATATTGAAAAACACTTAAATATACACTAGGATAATTTAAAATAAAAATTTCTAGTCATGTGACTTAGGGGATGCCACCAATGACTAGAAATTCTTGTTTTGATTCAAATATATGTAAATATTAAGAATTTATTTGAGAGATAAAAGGGTTTTAGATAAATCATTTATACTGTTTGATAGTGCTTGTAGTTTTCCTTCAATCCTTATAAGTAAATACATAGATAAGGCTATTGGAAATCCTACGTTGGCTATAACAGTTAAAAAATCACTATCCATAAAATCACCTACTTAAGATCGTATTCAGTAGAGTTAGTTTCAACTACTTTAGCTTTTACTACTTCTATTAAATCAACTTCACCAGGACAGAAGATATTTTTTTCTATGATTAAGTTCATAGCAGATATAACTTCACTTTCAGATAAGTTTTCTTTTGGATCATCAATTGTTAAGTTTACGTTTTTATCACCTTGAGATTTAAAAGTCATTATTAATTTTTTAGTAGTTTCCATAAATAGTACCTCCTATATTTAATAAGTATTTTTTATGATAAAGATGTAGAGTCAAGTTTTAAAACATCATACAAATCATGTTTTTGTAAAGAAGCTATAGCATTAGCTACTTCTAAAACATCATCAGCATTAGCATCTGATTTTAAATTTGAAAAAGTTTTACTACCTGTTAATGCTTTACCGTCTGTTCCAAGACCCTTGTCAAATTGTAGCTTTAAAGATGAAGCATTTTTAAATTCTGTTGCCATAAATATTACCTCCTTTTTATTTGGGAAACTTCCCTTGATTTAATTAAATGATATAACTTTTATTTATTATGGGCTGGTAATATATGACAAAAATTATTGGGGGTGATTATATGAGAAATTTTATTAATATAGAAAAAGGGCTTGCTTTAGTAGAAGCTCTAGAAGGACAAACTAAACAAGATAGAATAAATGGAGTAAATAAGTATGCGAGTATTGTAGCGTTAGAAGAAGTAAAGGGATTAGAAGAAGAGATAAGTCTGTTAAGAACAAAGGCTTCTTATTTAGATAAAATTATGAATCATAAAGGTACTATTACGGTGACTACTATAGCAGATAATTATGGTATGAGTTCTAGAATTTTTAATAAGCTACTTCATGAGCTTGGAATTCAGTATAAGCAAAGTGGAGTTTGGCATTTGTATAGTAAGTATAAGGATAGGGGATATGTGAATATTAGCTATATTGAGATGAAAGATAATACTATACCTAACATGAGATGGACTAATAAAGGAGTTATGTTTTTGTATAATAAGTTAAAAAGTGTGGGGATTTTACCTGTTTTTGAGAGGGTTATATAGGAAAATAAGTAAAATTATGTATATATAAAAGAATAATGATATAATTTAATAGATATTTAATAATGTTGTTAATTAATTTTAACAACAGGGATATATAAAATATGAAAACTAACTTACACAGATGGAATATAGCACATAAAGGACATTGTAAATGGTATTATGTAGACCATAACAATGAAACAATACATATATTCAATCAAAAACACGACTTAAATATGGAAACAGAATTAGAATATATATTTGGATATCATAAAAATCATAAATGTTTAATAGAAGAATTTAAAAATAAATCTTATAATGTAATAGTTTACAAAGGTAATGAAAATAACTTATATGATGAAATCTTAGTAAATCCAACTTATTATATAGATAAAGGTAATAACATTCACTTAGAAAAATTATAACATTAAACATATTACATTAGGGGGATTAAAATGGAAACCATAGGGGAAAGAATTTATAGAAGAATGAGAGAGTTAGATTTTATCCAAAAAGAACTAGCAAAAAAATCAAATATAACAGAATCAAACATATCTAGATATATAAATGGACTAACAGAACCTAAATCAGCAGTAACAAAAAGAATAGCAAATACACTACATGTATCAACAGACTATTTATTAGGATACGAGAAGAAAATAGAAAAAGATATAAAAGTTATATTAGAGAAAGTAGCAAAAATATTAAAAGAAGATAATTTAACCTATAACGGGAAAATAGCATCTAAAGAAACAATAGATGCTGCTTTAATGACTATAAATATGGGGATTTTATATACTAATGATATTAATAAGGATACTGTAACTGAATAGACACAATTCATCAGATAGAATATAATTTATTCCTAAGGTGGAAAATAAAAATAATAGGGGGAATACTATGAGATATTGTATGTTTCCATGCAATTTAAGTAAATATGACATATTAGGTAGCTTTTTAAAAAATGGATTTGTAGATTATGGAACAAAGTTTGATTTAAACGTAGGGGATGAAGTATATATATACACAGGAGCACCATATAGTGCAATATTTTTAAAATGTTCAGTTAGGGCTATTCTTAAATATGAAGAAACTATAAATGATGAAGAATTTAGCATAGAAAATGATGAAAATCAAGAAATATCTAAGAAGCCTAGATATGTAAGGCTGGTACCTGTTAAGAATTATTTAAATAAAATAGATAAGGTTAATAGTGAAAAGTTAAGAGATCATGGAGTAAAAGGATTTTCATTCCAAGTTCAACTATCACAAGAAACTATTGATTACTTAGAAAGTATATAGTTAAGTAAAAGCTAGTCGAAAAAGACTAGTTTTTATTTTATTAAGGGGAGGGAACTTTGAAAGAAACACTAAAGAATCCTTTTGGACTTATAAATGGAGCATTATATCATGTAAAAGACATATCAAAACAATGTGATGTATATTGCCCAGAATGTGGCAATAAGTTAATTTTAAAAGATGGAGATATAATGGTTAAACACTTATCTCACAGTATAAAAAGAGATAACTGTATAAATGAGAGCATTATACATAAATATATAAAACAATATCTATATGAAAAAATAGTAAGCTTGATTATAAAAAATCATAAAGTGATATTTGAGGGAAATAAGTTAAAACTTGCAAAAGAAGAATTATTAAATATAAAAGAAAAGTATATAGAATACAGAAACTTAGATATAAACTATATACCTGATATATTTCTAGTACTTGAATGAAATTATAATGTGGCTATAGAGATATGTTATAAAAATAAAAAGGACTTAGATTATCTAAATAAGATACTAAGTAATTCAAATATAGATATAGTACTAGAAATATGTGTGACAGAGGATGATTTGATAGATTTTAATGAATATGAATTAATTAAAAAAGCTAATGTAATATACAATAAAATAGAAAGAAAATATAGTATAGCTCAGGAAAAGGTTAATAAATTAAGTATTGAAAATAAAAATCTTAAAGAAAGGATTAAAAATGATTATACTTTAGAAAATAAGAATTTATTTAAAAGAATTAAATTTCTAAATGAAGAACTAAAAAGATATAAAAGCCTTGTCCAACATTTAGGCAAAATAAGTGAAAATCAAAGAGAAGAAATAGAAAAATTAGAAGAAGAAAATGAAAGGTTAAAAAAAGAGAGTTTGATTTATGAAGAACTTGAATTAATAAAAAATTATTAGCAAAAGTTTATTCAATAATTAATGAAAATAGTGTTATAGATCAAACTTATCATATAGATTATTATAAAGTTATAAGTGAGGATATATGTAGTAGATTAAGGGATTTATCGAATAAAATAGATATTTTAGTAGAAGGATATAGGGATATTGAGGATTATATAAGTTATGATATACATAGTTTTACTAATCAAGAGATATTAAAATCATTATCTGATTGTAAGTTTAAATATGAAGTAAATGATTTTAAAAGTGTAATTGAATCAATAGTTAAGCGAGTTGAAGATATAAGTAAGGGACATAAGATAAACAAAAATATAGATTATTATAAAGATAAGGTTAAAAACCTAGAGAATACAATACAATTGCAAGAGGATATATTAAGGTATTTAGGTTTATTAGATGGCATTAGTGATAGTTTTGATAATGCTAAGAAATTAAAGCTATATATTGATAAAATTAATAAAGAGTGCTATCATCTTCGGGGGAATCATCAAAGATGACCCATTTCAAAGAGAGGCACTCAATTTTATCTAATTATAGTATATGTTTTGTTATTTAATTATTGCCAAGTTTTAAACTAATATAACTATACTTAAATATTATAACTATTTTTATTATAATGTCAATTGAAAAATATACAAACCAAGGTATTTATATAAGAATATATGATATTTAAATAATAAATAGGAAAATAAGTGCTAAATACCTAGCACTTATTTTTATGTTAATATATAAATAGAAAATCATACAAGGGGGAATACATTTGTATCTAGGAAATGAATACACACTAGTAGAAAAACCAGCAATAGATTACCTAAGACAATTAGGATATTTATATATAAATGGAAAAGACTTAACACCAGAACATGGAGAAAGAGACACACTAAGCGAAGTAATCCTAGCAAAAAGAATGAAAACTTCCTTAAAAAAAATAAACCCATGGATAAGTGAAGAAAATATAAACAAAGTAGTAAGAATACTTCAAAGACCAGAAAATCTAGGAAGTGGCTTACTTGAAATAAATGAAAAAATATACAACTATATAATAAATTTAGAATTAACAGTAAGCGAAGTAATTGATAATAAAAAATCAACACCAACAGTTAAACTAATAGACTTTGAAAACATAGAAAATAACGACTTTTTAGTAGTAAATCAGTTTAAGGTAAAAGGAGAACAAGAAAGTATAAGACCTGATATAGTAATTTTTATAAATGGTATGCCAATAGCTGTACTTGAATGTAAATCACCATTTAAAGAAGGTAACTCTAATGAAAATGTAGGCAAAAATGATGGATATGAGCAGCTATGTAGATATATGAATAAAAGAGATGCCAATTATATAGAAGGAGCAGAAAGGTTATTTTATACTAATTTTATAACTGGAATATTAAATAAATATACAGCTTTTATAGGAACTATAAGCAGTGGTTATAAGCATTATGTAGAATGGAAAGATGCTTATCCAGTTTTAAATAGTGAAGTGAAAGATTATAAAGATAGCCCACAAAATATATTACTTCAAGGTGTATTTAAAAAAGAAAATTTATTAAATATAATGCAAAACTTTATAGTATACGATTTAGATAAAGAAAACAGTATAAAAATAAAAAAAGTTGCTAGATACCAACAATTTAGAGCAGTTGGAAAATGTTTAAAAAGAATAGAAGAAGGAAAAACACCACTAGAAAAGGGTGGGGTAGTTTGGCATACTCAAGGTTCTGGTAAATAACTTACAATGGTATTTTTAGCTAGAAATATAAGAAATACAAAGAAACTAAGTGATTCTACTATAGCAATAATTACAGATAGAACTGATTTAGATAAGCAAATATTTGAGACTTTCCAAAATAATTTAAATAATACTACTCCAGTAAGAGCTGATAGCATACAAAAAATGAAGGAGTTACTTAGAAATTCTAATGCTCAAATAATAACTACAACTATACAAAAGTTCCAAAGTGAAAAGGAAGAATTAAATATTGTAGGATTAAATGAAGAAGAAGCTAATAATATAGGAAATCTATATTTTGAAAAGGATTATGAAGTACTCTCAACTAAGAAAAATTTAATAGTAATGAGTGATGAGGCTCACCGTAGTCAATATAGCACTACTACTGCGAATCTTCGTTATGCTTTACCTAATGCTACTTTTATAGGATTTACAGGTACTCCTATAGACAAAGAGGATAAGTCTATTCCTAGAACTTTTGGTTCATATATAGATAAGTATTCTATAAAAGATGCAGTGGCAGATGGTGCAACTGTAAAAATAGTGTATGAAGGTAGAAGACATGATTTACATATAAAAGGAGATACCTTAGAAGATATATTTGAGAAAGAGTTTAGTGATAGAAGTGATGAAGAAAAAGAAGCTATAAAAAATAAATATGCAAATAAAAGAACTGTTGTAGAAGCAGATGATAGAATAGATGAAATTGCTAAGGATATATTAAAACACTACAAAGAATTTATATATCCGAATGAATTTAAAGCTCAGATTGTATGTGTATCAAGAGAAGATTGTGTAAAGTATTATAATGCTTTAAATAAGCATATGAAAGATATTATGGATGAGGAGTTAGAGTGTAAAATTATATTCTCATCATCTCAAAATGATAAGCCATATTTAAAAGAACATCATACAACTAGTAAGCAGCAAGAGGAAATTTTAAAAGAGTTTAAGAAAAGTACAAAAGAAAGTAAGTTGTGTTTTATTATAGTTAAGGATATGTTACTTACAGGATTTGATGCTCCTATTGAGCAGGTTATGTATTTAGATAGACCACTTAAAGAGCATACATTACTTCAAGCTATTGCAAGGGTTAATAGAACTTGTGGTGATAGGAAAAAATGTGGTTATGTTGTAGATTATTATGGTGTTTTAGACTTTTTAGATGAGGCTTTAGTTATATTTGATAAAGATGAGTTGGGAAGCCCTATGCAGTCTATAGATAGTATTTATGATGATATGATGAATCTTAGAGAAAATGTTATGAGGATGTTTTCTGGAGTAGATAAAAATAATATAGATGCACTTGTAAGAGTGGTTGAGCCAGAAGATAAAAGAGCAGAGTTTGAAATTGCTTATAAAAAGTTTGTAAGTTCTGTTGAAATGCTTATGCCAGGTAATGTTTCTAAGGATATATTAAATGATGTTAAGTGGTTATCATATATTAGGGCAGCTGCTAAAATGAGATATAATCCTGAGAAAAAGCTAGATATATCAGATTGTGGAGAGAAGGTTAAGGAGATTATTTCTAAGCATTTAGAATCTAATGGAGTTATATCTTGGATTACTCCTATAACTTTATTTGAATCTGATTTTGAGAAAAAAATAGAGAATAATATGTCTGATGAAGCTATAGCATCTAGTATGGAGCATGCTATAAAGAATGTATTAAATCTTAAGATGGACGAAAATCCAGTTTATTTTACAAGTTTATTTGAAAAACTTGTTGCTATACTTGAAGAAACTAAGGCTGATTGGACTGAGAAAAAAGCTAGATTAAAAGAATTTATAGATAGAGAATTAAATAGCGAAGAAGAAGAAGCTGCTAATGATTTAGGACTTACGAAAAAAGAGTTTGCAATTTTTGAGACTTTAATAAAGGTTTTAGAAGATGGAGCAAATTTAAATTCTAAGGTTTGTGAGGAAGAAGAAGTGTATATGTCTGATTCTAGTGTAGAATTTATTAAGGAATTTTGTAAGGAATTCAATATTAAAATGATAAATGATTGGTATATGACAGGATGGAGTGAGAATCCAACTAAAGTATCACAGGTAGATAGTAAGATTTATATGTATTTAATAAGTAAGTCAGCAAAACTTAGAGAAGTTTATGGAAATGACACAATGACAAAAATAAAAGATTTAAAGGAGCAGATGGTAAATTTATCTAAGATACATTATGCAACTTTAGACTAGAGGTAAGAATATGAAGTTAGAATTTAAATATGGAACTAGGGAAATTAGTTTTAATTTAATATATAGAAAAAGAAAAACTATGAGTATTGAAGTTGAGCCAAGTGGAGAGGTTAATGTAATCTCTCCATTTGGAGTTGATAAGGATATTATTTTAGAAAAAATTAAATCAAAGGCTAGTTGGATAGTTCAAAAGCAGTATGAAGTTAAGTATGTAAATGATACTAGGATAAATAGGGAGGCAGTAAGTGGTGAGTCTTATATGTATATTGGTAGAAATTATTCTTTGGATGTTGTTTTAGATGATAGTATAAGTGATATAAGTGTGAAGTTGTTTAGAGGTAAGTTTGTAGTTAGAACTTATACTAAGGATGAAGAGGCTATTAAAGAAGCTTTAAAAAATTGGTATAAAGAAAAGACTTTATCAAGACTAAAGGAAAGAGTATCTTATTATCAAAGTTATTTTAAGGATGAGGTATCTGGCATTAAGGTAAAGGATCAAAAAAAGAGATGGGCTAGTTGTACTGTTAAAAATGAGTTACTTTTTAATTGAAGATGTATAATGGCTCCTTCTAATGTGTTTGATTATATTGTTGTTCATGAAATGAGTCATATGGAGTATAAGGATCACTCAAAAGGATTTTGGGATAGGGTGTGTTCCGTTATGTCTGATTATGATTTGAGAAGGCAGTGGCTTAAGAATAATGGTATTAAGATGGATTTATAAAGTATTTGAGTAGGATTTATGTAGAGCAGAGATATATATTATTCATTTTTATAAACATCCCTATTGACTATCCCCTAACAGGATAGTTTATTATATTATAAATAATCACATATTACAAGGAGGTCCATATGGAAAATGCATTGCAAAAGAAAGTCAAATTGACTTCATTATTAAAGTATACATTTCCAACAGTAATAATGATGGTGTTTTTTTCACTTTATACCATAATTGATGGAATGTTTATATCTAAATTTGTTGGTGCAAATGCACTTTCAGCCACAAATATAGTTTATCCGGTAATAAATATATTAATAGGAATTGGAGTTATGTTTGCCACAGGAGGTAGTGCTATAGTTGCAAAAACTATGGGGGAAAACAAAACTGAAAAGGCAAGAGAGTATTTTACGCTTATAACAGTAAGTGCAATAATTTTAGGCATTATAGTTGAAATCATATGTATACTTTTTATGAAAAATATAATATATATGCTTGGTTCTACAGACTCATTATATTTTAATTGTAGAGAATATTTATTCTTTATGATAATTTTTACTCCATTTATAATACTAAAGCTTTATTTTGATTATTTTTTAGTAACAGCAGGTGTTCCAAAGCTAGGTCTTATAAGCTCTATTTTGGGTGGAATAATAAATATCGTATTAGATTATGTGTTTATAGTTCAATTTAATATGGGAGTTAGAGGTGCTGCATTAGCAACTTGTATAGGATATATTTTACCAAGTTTAGTTGGGTTAATTTACTTCTTTAATAAAAAGAACATGCTACACTTTGTAAAGTTTGAGTTTAATTTTAAAGTTATTTTAAACAGTTGTTCAAATGGGATGTCAGAAATGGTATCGCAAATATCATCAGCTCTTACAACACTTGCATTTAATATAGTAATGATTAAGCTTTTAGGAGAAGATGGAGTTGCTGCAATTACAATTATGCTTTATATTCAATTCTTATTAAATTCAGCATATTTAGGATTTACTTCAGGTACATCACCTAGAATAAGTTATAATTATGGGAAACAAGATGAAGAGCAAGTAGAAAAATTAGTTAAATATAGTATTATAATAATTTCTGTATTTGGTATTATAACATTTGTTTTATCTAGAGTTTTAGCAGAAATTTTAATATCATTATTTGCAACAAAGGGAAGTAATTTATTTGATATATCTTATAATGGATTTATGATTTTCTCAGTAGGATTCTTAATATCAGGATTTAATATATTTACCTCTGGAATGTTTACTGCATTTTCAAATGGAAAAGTATCTGCTATAGTATCATTTTTAAGAACCTTTGGATTTTTCTTACTTGGTATAGCTATACTTCCAAAAGTTATGGGAGTAAATGGAGTTTGGCTTGTAGTTCCATTTGCAGAGATTGCAACTATTATAGTTTCATTTGCTTTTATGTACAAATATAGAAAAATATATTTATATAAAAATGCATTTACATTAAAAAAATCTATGTCTATTGATTTTTAAATAAATTAAAAAATAGACGTGTTAAATATATTTATTAAGGCATGGATAGCTAATTCTCATATCCATGCCTATATTTTGTCAAACATCTAACCTAACGAATAATTATCATAAAAATATACTACCTATAATGAAAGAGTATCTATAAAATTTCTAGATAGTTGAATTTGAGGATATTGTACTAAAAAATGGATAAAAAGTACAATAGTTTAATTTTAAAATGATATATAATATAATTTGTAGATAATTAGATAATAAAAGTTATGTATTAACTTAAAAAAGGGGAGGAGTAGAAAACTATGAAATTTACTTATAAGCATACAATGTATGCTTGTTTTACGGGATATATTGTTCAAGCAATTATAAATAATTTTATTCCATTGCTATTCTTAACATTTCAATCATCTTATAATATACCCATATCAAAAATAACATTTTTAGTAACTTTTAATTTTGGATTACAATTAATAATTGATTTTTTAGCAGCCGGATTTATAGATAAAATTGGATATAAAATATCAGCTATAATCGCTCATATTTTTGCTGCTTTAGGTCTTATATTATTAGTGCTATTACCTGAATTATTTAGCGATCCATTTATTGGTTTAATGATATCTGTTATGGTTTATGCTGTTGGAGGAGGATTAATAGAGGTTCTAATAAGTCCTATTGTAGAATCATGTCCAACAGATAATAAAGAATCAGCCATGAGCTTACTTCATTCATTTTATTGTTGGGGGCATGCAGGAGTAGTATTATTATCTACTTTATTTTTTGCTATATTTGGAATAGGAAATTGGAAACTACTTGCTTTTATATGGGCTATTATTCCAGTAGCTAATGCATTTTTCTTTATGAAAGTTCCAGTACTTCATTTAATTGAAGATGGAGAAAATGGATTATCAGTCAAAGGTTTATTATCAAAAAAGCTATTTTGGATAATGGTATTATTAATGATATGTGCTGGTGCTAGTGAACAGTCAGTTAGCCAATGGGCATCAACTTTTGCTGAAAAAGGGCTTGGAATTAGTAAGACTGTTGGGGATTTAGCAGGTCCTATGATTTTTGCAATAATGATGGGTATATCAAGACTATTATATGGAAAGTTTGGAGAAAAGATAAATCTTCAAAAGACTATGCTTTGTAGTGGAATTTTATGCTTAATTAGTTATTTAATAATTTCATTATCATCTTGGCCTATATTAGGACTTATAGGGTGTAGTATAAGTGGTTTTTCAGTTGGTATACTATGGCCAGGAACATTTAGTATTTCTGCATCAGAAATAAAAGGAGGCGGAACCGCTATGTTTGCTTATTTAGCTTTAGCTGGAGATTTAGGGTGTTCATTAGGTCCAACTATTGTAGGAAGATTCTCAGGTATGTTTAATGATAATATTAAAATTGGAATTTTAGCAGCGAGTATATTTCCGATTTTATTGATTATAGGAATTATTATAAATAAATATATTCAAAAAGATAAGGATAATGTATCGATAAGAATATAATAAAAGTAAGGGCATATGTCCTTACTTTTATTATTAAAATAGTTTATAAAATTATTATGATATTAAAATAAGATGTTTTATTAATATTTAAATCTTTTTAGGTAATATTATTGTAAAGGTTGACCCTTTGCCTAATTCACTTGTAACAGTAATATCTCCACCATGGAGCTCAATTAATCCTTTTGTAATAGTAAGTCCTAGACCGCTACCTTTTGAAAATTCTCTTTTTGAACTTACAACTTGGCTAAACCTATCAAATATACTATCTATTTTTTCTGGTGGTATTCCGCTACCATTATCACTTATTTCTATAGTTAATATATCTTTTGAATCAACTATATTAACAAGTATTTTGCCATAAGAATCGGTAAATTTTATAGCATTACCAACAATATTTATAATACATCTTTCAATAGCATCTTGATCAAATTTCATAATACAATCTTCTATATTTGTATCGACAATAAGGTCTATTTCTTTTTCTTCAGCTAAACTTTTTAACGATAAAGCTGCCTCTTCAACTACATATATAATATCATTTTCTTCTAAAAGTAGATTATAAATACCTTCATTCATTTTAGAAGAATCAATTAAATCATTAATAATATTTAAAAGTCTTTTTAAATTATTATCATTTATCTTCATATATCTTGATAGTTCATTTGAAGAAATAGATCCTGTTTTATTAAGATTAACTATCAATTGTTGGGTTGCTCCTATAACATTTAATGGAGTTCTAAGTTCATGTGACATATTGATCAAGTAATTATTTTTACGTTTTTCTAATTCAATATTTTTCTGAAGAATTTCATTTTTTTCATTTATTTCTTTAGCTAATTGCTTATTTTTTAGAGTAATAGCATTCTTCAAATGTACTATTTTAAATGAAACATATATTATAATTATAAAAAATAGTAAGAAATAAATAAATTTAGCAAATTTACTTCTCCAAAATGGCGGATTTACATAAAAAGAAATACTTTCAATTTCACTATGATTTCCATTAAAATTTTGAGCTATAAAATCTATAGTATATTTTTTATCAGCTAAATTTGAGGGTGTAACTTCATTATCATGCATTAATGTCCATTTATCATTATTTATACGATAATAAAAATCAATATTTTGCACATTATTATAAATATTAGTAAATAAACTCATGGTAATAAAGTTTTCTTTATAGTCCATGGAAATATTATTTGAATCATTTATATCTACTCCATTTATAGAGACATTGTCAAAGTGTAGCACAGGAGAAGTTGTATTACTTTCTATAATATTTGGATCTATAACATATATACCACTAATAGATCCCAAAATATATTCTCCGTTTTTTGTTTTTAAAAATGAGTTTATAGAAAATTCTACTTTATTTAAATATTTTTTTACAGTTGTTAATTCATCATTTTTAAACTCTAAACAGTTTATCCCTGAATTTGTACTTATCAATATTTTATCATTAAAAGGGATAATACTATAAATAGTATTATTAGAAAGTCCATCTTCAATGGAATATGATTTGAATTCTTTAGTCAACCTATTATATTTATTCAGAGCACTTTCAGTACCAAACCATAAATTTCCTTTAGAATCTTCAGTAATCGATAAAATAGTATTATCAGAAATACTATTTTCAAACTCATTATATTTGAAGAGATTTACAGAGTTATTATTAGGGTCAAATTGTATCAAACCTTCTTTACTTGCACCACCAAGCCAATAAATACTTTGTGAATCTTTAAAAATAGGTCCACCTAAGTTAATATTTATGTTATTTTCAGTAAGCAGTTTGTTAATACTTTTTACGCTAAAGTCATTTAAATCAACAATATCAAAACCACCTATAGTTCCAACCCATAGATAGTCTCCATCTACATATAAGGTATGGCAAAATTTATTGTCCAATAAACTTTGTACTTTTAAAGTTTCTCTATTAATAATATTTAACCCAACGGAGGATGTAGCAAAAACATATTTTTCATTACCTTTTATATCCCAAATAGTATCAGAATTTAATTTGTTATCAGTTTTAGTATTCAGTTGTTTGATAGTATTATTTTTTTTATCCAATATACTAATACCATTTCCATAAACCCCAAGCCATAGATTTTCGTTAACATCTTCATATGTACCAACTATAATGTTATTTTTTACATCTGGGTCAACAACAAAATTATCATAATAGCTTATTCCTAAAGTACAGTCTACTGTACTTATTCCACAAAATGTACCTATCCATAAAAGTCCGCTAGAATCTTTCATAATGTAAGAAATATTATTATTAATTAATGAATATTCATCATACGAATTATTTGTAAAATGTTTTGGAAAATCGTTTTCTTTATATATATATAATCCGTTAGTTGAGCCGACATAAATTCCTGTATTATCATTATAAATATGGTTAATAGTATGGGAATTACCACTATCGTCATTAATATATAACTTATATTTATTATCAATTTCTTTAGTGCTAATATTATAAACATATAGACCATCATATTCAGTTCCTAAGTATATAGCATCTTTATATAATGATAAAGTTGTAAAAATAGCATCTTCAGTTAAGGATTTAATAATGCTATATTCGTTATTGATCATGTCATATTTTAAAAGGTGATTTTTTGATATCATATAAATTTCATTATCATTATAAAACTCTATAGATAATATCTTTGAATATGAAAGTTTAAAGTCTTGTTTAACTAAAGAAATAAAATTATCTTTAGTATGATCATAGATATTTAATCCATTTGATGTAGCAATTATAATATCACCTTGATTATTAATTTTGATATCCATAATTTTATTTGATGAGAGTGAACTATTAGTTACAGTGTAATTAGTTATTTTCTCAGTTTTTAAATTAATCTTACTTAAACCATCATGTGTTCCTACCCATAAATTATTATTTAAGTCTTCGTTTAGACATGTAATATAGCTATCAATAATATTTCGTTTTTCACTAAAGCCTTTATTATAAATTTCAAATTTAAAGCCATTGTATCTATTTAGGCCATTTTTAGTACCAATCCAAATATAATCTGAGCTATCTTGATAGATAGAATTTATTGAAGCTTGTGATAATCCATCTGATGTTGTAAGATTATAAAACATAAATTCAGAGGCATGAGCTATTGCAGGCAAGCATATACATATTAAAAGCAGTGTCATAAATGTTATTATCTTATCCCTATTCATAAATATACAAATACTCCCCTTAAATATAATTATATTTTAATTAAATATTATTTTATATACTTTGTCATATCATGTCAATTGATTTATAGGGAATTATGAAGTGAGAAAATAACATAATTCGTAATGTATAGAATTATTTTGAAATATATTGCATATAAAGTATGATAAATATAGAATTGTCAACTGAATATACAGAGACTAATAAAAATATTAGAAGACTTTAACTATATATTTAATTTTAGCATTAAGAAATCAAGTATTTATTTAGACACAAGCCTAAGGATTTTATCATCAAATTCATTAGGGTTTCCTCGACCATCTCTATTACTTGTTGAAATATAAATATATCCGTCGTTTCCTTGAATTACTTCACGTAATCTACCATAATTATTCTTAAAAAATGATTCTATATTTATAACTTCTGTTTTATTATCATTTAATGACATCACCAGTAGTTGTTGACCACGAAGATTAGCAACTAACAGTTTATCTTTCCAATCACCTTTATTTGCAAAAGCAATACCAGATGGAGCCCACGTTTCTTTTTGACTATGAACTAAAGGTTTTTGAATAGTAATGACATTAGAATCTTCATAACCTTGAACAAGAGGCCATCCATAATTACCTCCTGGGATTATTAGATTTATTTCATCATGAGCAGATTGACCATGTTCTGATGAGTATAATACATTATTAGAACTCCAAGCTAAACCTTGTGGATTTCTATGACCTAAACTATAAACAGGTGAGTTTGGAAATAGATTATCTATAGGGATATTACCATTAAGTTCAATTCTAAGTATTTTTCCAGCCAAACTTGATGTGTCTTGAGATAATGATGGATTTTGAGCATCTCCTGTTGTTATATATGATTTTCTATCAGGACCTATTTTTATTCTTCCCCCATTATGAAATTGATTATCAGGAATTTGATCTAAAAGAATTTTATCAATTGATAGAGTATTATTTCTTTCAAGTAGTCTTATTACTCTATTTAATATTTTATTATTATCACTATATGAATGCATAACGTATATATAATGATTTTGTGAATAATTAGGGTCTAGTGCAATTCCCATAAGGCCACCTTCACCTTGAGCTACAAATGGAAGTTCAAATCTTATAAGTGGATTTGGATTTAGTATATTATTTTCAATAACTCTAATTGATCCAGATCTTTCTGTAAAATATATTCTTTTATCATTGCTTATATCTATTGCCCAGGGGACATTTAAATTTTGTGCAATGACTTCTATTTCATAGGTAATTTGTCTTGATAATATAAGTTTATATATGAAATTATAGATTTTTTTCTTCATAATGAGATATCCTCCAAATTATATAGGTATAATATCATTACTTTAATATATGAGTATTGATACCTCAAATTGATTTATTGAGTATAGATTGGAGAACTGTATCAAAAGTAAAAGAGTATTGTAAATTTAAATATAGAGTAAAAGTAATTAACATGTTGTAGTATACTATAATTAAATAAGCTTAAGATAAAGGGAGAATAGAGATGTGTGAAATAAAAAATAATTGCAAAAGATTATTATTAAATATAAAAAAATGTGAACAATCTATTACAATTGATGGATATACTGATGCAGGTATTATAGGATATTTTCTTAAAATACCTTTTAAAAAAAGTCATACAAAGCGTTTTTTACAAATTGAATCGGATATTAAAAATATAAAAATATATATAAATGAAAATAATATAGATATAGACATAGATACATTTGAAGAGTATAGCAATTCATCAATAATCTATAATTCAAATCAATTATATACATTATCATATAAACAATATGAACATAGAATAGATTACTTAAATAATTTAAAAGAAAAAATCCTTATTTTGATGGAAAGAATATAATTAAGTTATTTAAAATTAAAAAAAATATATAATATATATTTAAAAATGTTTATATAAAAAATTAGCTGGGTATATTTTAAATAATTAAATGTATATATAAAATACACATTAAAAAGGAGAAAATAAATATGTTAAATCAAAAACAATAGATATAGTAAAAAGCACAGTACCAGTATTAAGAGAACACGGATTAGAAATAACAAAAACTTTTTATAAAACAATGTTTGCTAATAATCCCGAAGTAAAAGAAATGTTTAACATGGATAAGCAAGAATCTGGAGAACAACCAAAAGCACTAGCAATGACAGTATTAGCAGCAGCTCAAAATATAGATAATTTAGAAGTATTATTACCAGCAGTAAAGAAAATAGCAAGTATTCACGTTAATTCAAAAGTAAAATCAGAACATTATCCAATAGTAGGTAAGAACTTATTATTAGCAATAAAAGAAGTTCTAGGGGATGCAGCAACAGAAGATGTTTTAAATGCATGGGAAGAAGCTTATGAAGTTATAGCTAAAGTATTCATAGATGTAGAAAAAGAAATGTATGTAAATCAAATATGTGTAGATAATCAAATACATCAAAGAATGTAACTTAATAAAAGCTCCTTAAAGTATTGATATTTATATCACTACTATTAAGGAGCTTTTATTAATCCCTTGTAATTATTAAACTTACTATGATGATTACCATTCATTTATGATTAAGAATAAAAACTTGTCTATTTTTGTGAAAACCCCTAATATTATTAATATAATTTCAATTTATATATTTAAAGAAAAAACATATTAAATTTATAGCTATAATAAGTGGAGGTTTTTATGCAAAATATGAGATATTATTATGATTTTTCTGGTCAAAAATTCGGATATCCTTTAAGCTTAAGCATTAATAGCTTTAGCAGACAAGTGTTTTCCCGTCATAGAAGCCTAGAAATAACCTACGTTTTAAAGGGAGAATATGAGGCTATTACAGAAAACTTTTCTCATACAATTAAAGAACATGAACTAGTAATAATTGCTCCGAATGATATTCATATGATTCGTCAAAATTCTAGAGAAGAAAATGTGATTTTAACTATACATATTGATTTTTCTCTATTTACACCAGCAATGATAGGAGAAATAAAGCATTCTTACGAATCAATTGTTTGTACTGATAATAATAATTTTAAATTATTGAAAAAATTAAAGATTCAAATAGGTAAATTAATTGGAGTTTTGTTACGTGGCAATAATAATCTATTTGAGTTAAATACAATAATGATGGAAATTATTAATATAACTTCTAATAACATGCAGTACCCTATTGAACATTTGCCTCTTCAGTCTACTCATAGAGAAAATTATATTAAAGCTATTCAATATATAGATAGTCATTATAAAGAGGATATACGTTTAAGTGATATAGCAAACACACTTATGTTTAGTATTTCTTATACGTCTAAACTATTTAAAAAATATACAGGCATTCCATTTGTAAAATATGTTGCTCTTGTAAGAGTACGTGAATCTATAGAATCTTTATTGGAAGGGAAAAAATCTATTGAGCAGATTGCTGATGATTGTGGCATGCCAAATTCTAAAGCATATACTACAGCTTTTAAGGAACTATATGGAATTGCTCCTAGCCACTATCGAAAAAAGTTTGTCAATAATATTAAATTTAATGAAGATAAAAGAGAGCAATTAATGTATTTAGATTATAACCAAATGGAGCTGCTTCAACATCTATTAGAAGAATCAGAAAACATAATTTATGAAAATGTTGGTATAAAAATTAAAGAAAAAGAAGGACATATTCTTTGCTTTATTAAAACGTCTAAAGATGTAAGAAGTACTATGACTCACTGTAATGATGAAATTATTATAGATATTGCTAAAGATTAAAATCTACATTAAGACTTTCTATTATAAGTCATTTTTTCTTTAATTTTATCTCCTTTCGTCTTTAATCTTCAAATACAAGGACATATTTTGACCCTTAACATCAAGCTTGAACAAGGAAAGTAATCAAAAAATATGATAACATCAAATAAAAAGGAGATGAGGATATGAAAAAATATAGTCATTTATTTTCGCCTATTAAAATTGGTGAAACCATAGTTAAAAATCGTATTTTTATGCCACCAATATCTACAAATCTAGCAGATAAAGGTTATGTAACAGATACTTTAGTTGAGCATTACGCGGCAAGGGCAAAAGGTGGTATTGGTCTTATTGTAACTGAAGTAACTACTGTTGAACCTGTTTATACATATTTACCTGGAGATATGTCCATAAGTGATGATTCTTATATTCCTGGTTGGAAAAAGTTGACGGAGGCTGTACATAAGTATGGTGCAAAAATACTTCCACAATTGTTCCATCCTGCTTATATGGCATTTCCTGTTCCAGGAACACCTCGTTTAATTGCACCATCAAATGTTGGACCTTCCTATGCAAAGGAAGCTCCAAGACCAGTAACTATACCAGAATTAAAAACTATTATAAAGCAGTTTGGTGAAGCCGCATTAAGAATTAAAATTGCTGGAGGAGACGGTGTTGAAATTCATGCGGCCCATGCTCATGGTCTATTAGGAGGTTTTTTATCTCCAATATATAATAAAAGAACTGATGAATATGGAGGAGATATTAATGGCCGTTTGAAATTAACACTAGAAGTTATTGAAGAAGTTCGTAAAACATGTGGAAAAGATTTTATTATTGATGTAAGAATTTCTGGTGATGAATATTGTGATGGTGGTTTAAATATTAATGATGGAATATATATTGCTAAGCAGTTAGAAAAACATGGAGCTGATATGATTCATGTATCTGGAGGAACTACTATCATGCGTGGTAGCTCAATACCTGCACCTGGTACAAAGCAAGCCTCTCATGCTAAGCTATCAGAAGAAATTAAAAAACATACGTCAATTCCGATAGCTACTGTTGGAAGAATTACAGAGCCTTGGATTGCTGATGAATTAATTGCAAATGGAAAGTCAGATATCTGTATGATTGGAAGAGCTAATTTATGTGATCCTGAATTTGCTAATAAAGCAGAAAAAGGGTTAGACAAGGATATACGTCCATGTATTGGATGCCTTCGTTGTCTAAATGGTATTATGTTTGGAAATCGTATAGCTTGTACAATAAATCCATCTCTTGAAATTGAAAATGAAGATACTCTTAAGTTATCTGATACAAAGAAAAAAGTTCTTGTTATTGGTGGGGGACCTTCTGGTATGGAAGCGGCTTATGTTGCAAAGAAAAGGGGACATCATGTAGTTCTTTGTGATAAGAATGAAGAACTAGGGGGACTTATGCGTATAGCTTCTATACCAATTGCTAAGCAAGATCTTTCAAAAGTTACACAATACATGGTTAGAAAACTAGATGAAAGTGGAGTTGAAGTTCGTTTAAACTGTAATGTTAATAAAGAACTATTGCAAGATGAATTTTCTGATTATGAAGTGATTGTAAGCAATGGAGCTTCCCCTATTGTTATTCAACAATTTACAGCCTTTAAACATTGGGCAACAGCCGATGATATTTTAGATGGCAAGGTATTTCCTGGACATAAAATTGTTATTATTGGAGGTGGTTCTGTAGGTTGTGAAACTGCAGATTATCTTGCACCTTTAGTTTATGATCGTTTTCCTAGAGATAGAAAAGTTACTGTAATTGAAATGGGTAAAGAAGTCATGGAAACAGAAACAGGTCCAGGGAGAAGTTTACTTGTGCAGCGTATGATGAAAAAAGGTATAGAGTTAATCTGCAATGCTAAGGTTGAAAGTGTAGAAGAAGATAAAATTTATTATAGTAAAGACTGTGAAATCCACTGTATTGATGATTGTGATACACTTATATTCGCAGTAGGTTACAAAGCAGACTCTAGGTTAGTTGATACCTTAAAGGAACTTCAAATGACTTATCATACTATAGGAGATGCAAACAATGTTGGAACAATAAAAGATGCTATTAATGCAGGATATGATATTGCTAAAAAGTTGTAATATAAACAATCTAGGAGATGGATTGAAAATTTATTTTATATTAAATATAACTTAATATAAAATAAATTTATAAAAAATACTGTAGATAAGTTTGATTATTACAAATCTATCTACAGTATTTCTTTATAGATTATAATTTTTAAATTCTTTTGGAGATATTTTATATTCTTTAGTAAACGCTTTATAAAAAACAGAGTAATCTGAAAAACCACACTGATGTGGAATCTCTTTTAAAGGAACATTGTCCATAATTAGTTTTTTAGATGTTGTAAGTCTTTTTTGTGTTATTAATTTATATACACTAGTATTAAAATTCTTTTTAAATAGCTGATTAACACTAGACTCACTTATATGAAAATGATCAGCAATAGATTTAATAGTGATTTTTTGTGATAAATTATTTGATATATAGTGTAATATCTCATCTAGTAATATGGTTTTTTCTGGCTTAGAATAAGATAAATTTTTATAACAATGAGCTCTATAAAATAAACAATATAATTGAACAAATAAGCTATAACAGAAAAATTCGTTAGATGGATTTGAATTAGCTTTTTCTTGAAGTAAAAGCTCTATAATTTGTTCTACTTGTAAATAAAGTGTGCTATATGTTTGAAGAACATAGTGACCATTTAACATGGGGTCATGTTCAATTTTTTCAGTTAATTTAAGCATTTTACTACATTGATTATAAAAATTTGAGTTGATCCATATTACTGTACGATGATAAGTTTCTTTTGAGGCTTCACATAGCAGTGGTCGATGAGAAGCTCCAGGTGGAATAATTATTATACTTCCTTTTTGAATATTGTATCTATCATCCTCTATTAAATATTGAATATTTCCTGACTTACAAAAGATTATTTCATAAAATCCATGATTATGTAAAGTTACAGTGTCTTTTTCAGAATCAATCATATCATGTGCATCAATAAACGAGCTATTCATTTCTATATCTTTATATCCAATGTAGCTTCCATCATCTGTCAATATGCCTAAAAAATCTGTTCTTTTTTGATTTACTATTTCATTAAGAATTTCTGTATCATTTATTACACTTATCTTGTTTAATCTTATTAACTCTTCAATTTCAGAAAGTTTCATATATAATTTCTCCTATTAAATTAACAAAATTTAAATTACTAATTACTAATAATAGTAATGATTTTATGTAATATTTGCAATGTTTTTTGTAAATTATGCAATTTAAATTGCAAATAAAATAGATTATTATAGAGTTGTAAACGTTTTACTAAAAATCATTAAATTATTTAGGGGGAAGATCTATATGGTAAACAAAAGCGTGCGTCCTTTTGGTAAAAAGGATGAAATAGGTTATGTATTTGGAGATATGGCAGGGAGTTTTGTTAATTTATTTGTAGATGCATACTTTTTAATATTCTGTACTTATGTATTAGGAATTAGTAGTGCATGGATGGGGACATTATTCTTAGCAGCTAGATTATGGGATGCTATTAATGACCCTATAATGGGTTCTTTACCAGACAGATGGATGATTGGTAAATCAGGTGATAAGTTTAAGCCATGGATTAAAATATTTATGGTTCCACTAGCATTATCAGGAGTATTGTGTTTTACTAGTGTTCCATTCACTGGAGTTGCATTACATGCTTGGGTAGCTTTTGTATATGTATTATATGGAATGAGCTATACAGGAACTTCAATGCCTTTTGGAGCTATGGCAAACGTTGTTAGTACAGATCCAATTGATAGAAGTAAGTTATCAAGAGCAAGAAGTATAGGTGGTACACTTGTTGGTATAGGGGCTTTATCTTTTGTACCAGTTATATGTTTTGATGCAAATAGCAATATTATCCCAGAAAGATTTACATTATTAGGAATTATATTTGGTATTTTAAGTATTATTAGTTATTCTCTTTTATTAAAAAATACAGAAGAGCGTGTTCGTGTTGAAAAGAAAGAAAATGGTGAGAAGTTTAATTATGGAAATGTTTTAAAAGCAGTTGTTAAAAATAGACCATTAATAGGAGTCATGATAGCAACTATAGGTAGTATGCTTTATATAACTGGCTCTAGCCAAATAAGAAGTTATATATTTAAAGAGTATTATCAAAATACTTCTATAATGACTTTACTTAGTTTTGCATCAGTGCCAATTCTTTTACTTTGCTTCCCACTTGTTCCAAAACTTGTTGAAAAGTATGGTAAAAAGGCAACTTTAATGGCAGGAATTTTATTTAGTACTGTATTCAGTGTTATTCCATTTGTAGTTGAAATAAAGAATGTATATGTATATTCAGCTTTATACTTAATAGCGATGATAGGTCAAACTGCATTTACTATGTTAATTTGGGCATTAGTTACAGATTGTCTTGATTATAGCGAATGGAAATTTAACGAACGTAGTGACGGTTCTATGTACTCTTTATATACATTTAGTAGAAAAATAGGATCAACTATCGCTTCTGCATTTGTATCATTTGGATTAGGAGCAATAGGATATGTATCAGGAAGCAATGTAGTACAAACTGCAGAAACTATAAATGGTATATATCTTCTTGTAACATTACTACCAGTTATAACTTGTGTATTACAAGTAATAGGAATTGGATTTATATTTAATCTTAATAAAAGTAAAACAGAAGAAATGTATGATGCATTAAAACAAAAAAGAGAGAAAAACATTAAAGAAGTGGGGAATTTATAAAATATGAAAAAAATAGATATCCATCTTCATTTAACTTTAAATCAATACCCTAAAACTGATAAGATGTTTATTTCAAGTGCAGAAAATATGATACCTCACTTAAATAAATTAAACATTGAAAAAGGCATTCTAATGTCAGCTGGAGAAAATAATAATTCAATGATGCCAATTGGTTATAATGACGAATGTAGAAAAATATGTGAAATATTTAAAGATAAATATGTTTGGATGTGTAATTTAGATTATAATAATGAAGATAGTATATATGAAAGATTAAGTTTATACAAAGAACAAGGTGCAGTTGGTATTGGAGAATTTATGATTAATCGTAAATTAAATGATACCTTTATACAAAAAGTATTTGAAGCTGCAGAAAAATTAGATTTACCCATTTTATTTCATATGAGTCCCAAAGAAGGATATCAGTATGGTATTGTAGATGATAGTGGACTTTTCATGTTAGAAGAAGCATTAAAGAAGTATCCTAAATTAAAGTTTATTGGTCATAGTCAACCATTTTGGCATGAAATAAGCAAAGACCCAGGAAACTCTTTAGAAGAAAGAATGAAATGGGGAAGTGGCAAGGTTACTTTAGGAGGTAGACTACCATATTTATTTGAAAAATATCCTAATTTATATGGTGATTTATCTGCAAATAGTGGTGGTTGTGCTATTATGCGTGATGAAGGGTTTGGATTAAATTTTTTAAAGAAATACAATGATAGATTATTATTTGGAACTGATATGGTTAACAATGAAATGGAATTTCCACTTGGAAAGTGGCTTGATGAAAAGTATGAAGAAGGTTCTTTAGATAAAAAAACTTATGAGAATATTTGTAATAGAAATTCAGTTAAATTATTTAATTTATAAGTAGGGGAGATAAAAATGCGTACAAGAATATTACCAAAGATGCTTAATGATGAAGTTGAAGAGTATCTATCAAGAAATGATATTATTATAGTTCCAGTTGGAACAGTAGAACTTCATGGAGGATTTCCACTAGATTGTGAAACTACTATTAGTGAAGCTTATGCACTAAAAATGGCAGAGGCTTGTGATGGCTTAGTATTAACAGGTCTTCCATATTTTTATGCAGGAGCTACTGCAAGTGCAAGAGGTACAGTTCAAGTAAGTGTAAGAGAAGGAATCGATTATCTTGGAGCAATAGCAAGAAACTTACTAAGATTAGGATTTAAACGTCAAATTTATATAAGTTTCCATGGTCCAGCTCACATGACATGTAGTCCAATGATAAGAGATTTTATGGATGAAACAGGAGTTCCTATATTATATATGGATATGACAATGCATGTAATGAAAAATGCTCAAGATTTATTTAAATCTCTAGATAGCTTTCATGCTATTAGTGTTGGTGCTTATAAAATTATGAATAGAATAGAAGATGTTCCACTTACAACAAAATATGAACATAAAAATCCTCAATCGTGTAAACAATTTGATGATATATTTGGTATGGCATATCAAAGTGGCTCTATAGGATATTATTTCAAAGAAAAAGGAGATCATATGAGTACAACTGCTGTGCCAGATGAAGAAACTAGAAATAAATTAGCTAATGAAGGTGAAGAGCTTATTGAACAAATGGTAGAGAGAATGAACTTAACTCATGTTGTAGAGCAAATGAGAAAGCTTGAGGAATATAATAAGGAAGTAGAAGAAAAATGCCCTTGGGTACCATCTAATTTTAATAAAAATAGATTTTAATATAGTATAATTATAAAAATATGTCTAAAAATTTCTGCAATGAAACTTATTAGGCATATTTTTATTTATTATGTAAATTAAAATTTATTTAATTTATGAATTATATTTATAATGACAAGATACTTGATACAAAGCACTTTCTAATAAGTCTAACTTGCCCTTTTTTTCTATACTTGAATTTAATCCATGTATCGTCTATATCAATTATTGTTCCTTTAACTTCACATATACCTAAAATAGTAATTTTACATTCATTACCTATTATATCTAAAAGTAACTTACTCATATCATTTCTCCTGTTGTATAAATAATTTGTGGTCAGTATTTCTTATCTAATAATAACAATACGTGATATTTTATATTTTAAACTTGATTAAAAAATTTAACAACAGAAAAGTGGAATCTATATAAAAAAGGAGACTATTCATAATTATATGAATTTAACAAGAATTTTACCTGGGATAGTTTGATAAACTGTAAAAAATATATTATGATAATAACATAATTATAGGAAATATTTGGATTTAAGATTCGAGTAATTAGTGATAATCTAAATTATATAAGGAGGAATTTAATGACAGAATTGATGATAATTAGTGGTTTAGTATTGATCATCTGTATAACTTCAACTAAGGTTTTATATAAATTTGGAGTACCAATGCTTCTTATATTTATTGTCCTAGGTATGTTATTTGGATCAGATGGACTAGTTGGAATTTACTTTGATAACTATGAGCTAACTAGTACATTATCTTCACTAGGATTAGTATTTATTATGTTCTATGGAGGTTTTGGAACAAATTGGAGGATGGCTAAGCCTGTAGCACTTCCATCAGTATTAATGTCTTCATTAGGTGTTATAATGACGGCAGGTCTTACAGGTTTATTTTGTCATTTAGTAATAAAGACTACTCTATTAGAAGGAATTTTAATAGGAGCAATAGTAGCATCTACAGATGCTGCATCAGTATTTGCTGTTTTAAGAGCTCAAAAACTAAATTTAAAAGGTTCATTAGCATCACTTTTAGAAGTTGAAAGTGGAAGTAATGATCCAATTGCATATATGATGACTCTTATAGTACTTACAATGATGAAGAGCTCAGGAGATTTAAGTATAAGTACGGTGTCACCTATAATAATTAAGCAGATTGTATTTGGATTGATAGTAGGTTTTTTACTTGCAAAGAGCACGGTTTATATACTTAAATACTCAAACTTTGAAGTAGATGGATTTTATACAATATTTGTAACTGCTGTTGCAATACTTTCATATTCACTTAGTGAGTTTTTAGGTGGAAATGGATATTTGAGTGTATATATAGCAGGAATAATAATTGGAAATAGTAAAGTACCTAAAAAGAAAAGTATGTTTCATTTTTTTGATGGAGTATCTTGGATTATGCAAATAGCATTATTTTTTATATTAGGTCTGTTATCTTTCCCATCAAGGCTACCTTATGTTACATCAACGGCAGTATCTATATCTCTATTTATGATATTAATCGCAAGACCATTAGCTACATTTATAATACTTAGTCCATTTAAATTTACAGCTAAAGAAAAAATATTTATATCTTGGGTTGGGCTTAGAGGAGCTGCGTCAGTTGTTTTTGCAATATTTGCAGTTACATATGGCGTTAGTATAGAGAATGATATATTTCATATTATATTCTTTATAGCTTTATTCTCGGTTGCAATACAAGGAACACTTATACCTAAGGTGGCTAGTGTATTAGATTTAGTTGATAATGAAGATGAATCTTTGGTATTGAAAACTTTTACAGATTACACAGGTGAAATAAATACTGATTTATTAGAGGTTAGCATAACAAGAGATAATCAATGGGTAGATAAAACGATTATGGATTCAAATATACCGGAAGATATACTCATTGTTATGATAAAGCGAGATAATAAAATATTAGTTCCTAAAGGGTCTACAGTAATAAGAGATGGAGATACATTGGTTTTAAGTGGAAATAATATAAAACATTTAATATAAAAGTAAAATATGTATTACAAGTGAATAATATATTTTAAAGATAATTTAGGCATAAACTAATCTCTATATAAAATAGAGATGTTTATGCCTAAATTACTTTTCATCTAAAAATAATCAATTAATAGCCCAATAGTTTTATTTAAATTAAGGAATTATTCTTATGATATAATAAAAGTGTATATATATTTAAATATGAATTGATCTAATACTTATAAAAAAGTATAAAATAACATAACTGATAAAAATATTTAGAAAGGTGAACATTTATGATATATAGTACTAATTATATAATTGGATTAGAAGATATAGGACAGAATAACGAAGCTACAAACAAAGCACTTCTTAAAATAATGGAAGACGTATCAGGATTTCATTCAGCATCTATAGGGTATGGGGTATTTGAAGTAGAAAGTAAAAGAAAGGCATGGATGCTTTTAGACTGGAAAATGAAAGTCATAAAAAGACCTAAATATAATGATGAAATAAAAGCTCAAACATGGTCAAGGGGATCAGATAGATTATATGCATATCGTGATTTTCAGATTATGGATAAAGAAGGTAATGTAATTGCTATAGCTACATCAAGATGGATATTTGTAGATATAGATAGAAGAAGACCCGTAAGACTTACACCAGAGTTAATTGATTTATATGAATCAGAACCTGATAAAAGAGTATTTGATGAAGATTTAGAAGACATAAAATGTGAAGATTACATATTTAAAAAAGAATATTATATACAAAGAAGAGACATAGATATAAATGAGCATATGCACAATTTAAGCTATCTTGATATGGCATATGAAATTTTACCTGAAGATATTTATAAGACTATAGTGTTTGACAATGTAAGAATAATATACAAAAAAGAGATTGTATATGGTGAAATGGTTGAGTGCTATTATACTGTAGAGGATGACAAGCATATTATTACAGCTAAAACTAAGGATAAATTAAATGCGGTAATAGAATTATCATAAAATAAATAGAAAAAGCCATCCAAAAGGATTTATTGGATGGCTTTTTCTATTTATATTTTTTTATTTCATTATAATATTCTTTTGGTGTAACTCCAAACTCCTTTTTAAAAGCACGGAATAAATTATTATAACTTCCTATTCCGCAAATATTTGCAACGTCTACTATAGACATTCCTTCTGCTATAAGTTTTTTTGATAAATCTAATTTAGCTTTTACTATATAACGATGTAAAGTTAATCCCGTAGTTTTTTTGAATTCTCTAGATATATGAAATTTACTAACATAAAATTCTTTTTCAAGATCATCAAGAGAAATTTCTTCTGTAATGTGGTTGTTAATATATGCAAAAATATCATCTATTAAAAATGGTTTACTTCTTTTTATTTTTTGCTTTGGTTCTGCATATATACAGGATCTTAGTATTAGAACTAGAACTATTGATAACATACTTTTAATATATAGGTTGTTAGCAAACTCATAATTTTCCTCTTTTAAATAAGCAAGCTTTTTTAATATATTTTTTGTTAACATATTGGTTTCTGTATTTGCATCTATAACTGCACACTCAAAAGGTACAGTATTAAAACTTTTAACAAGGTCTGTTTCTTCATCAGATAATTTATATAGTAATTCTGCTGTAACTGATAGTTCATAGACTATTAAAAGTTGTTTTGATTTTGATTCTATATCAATAAAATTATTAGGACTTATTAAAATAATATTATCAGTGCTACACCTTTGAGATTGATTATTTAAATTTAAATTACAATCTCCCGAAAATACAAATAATATTTTATAATATTTATTTGAGTTAATTCTTTTAGTTTTTATATTATTAAATTTAAATTCCCTTACAAAATAATCTTTTTTATCAATCATTAATACCCCCCTTTTATTTTAATAGCTAATATATCAATTTTTGTTAATATTATATCAAGATATGAATATAATTTTATTTTACAATATGAGATAATAAAAATACAAATAAATATGACAGTTTTGTTAAATTTATTTACAATCTATTTTTTATCAATAACAAGGGGGTACTTTATGCAAAAGTTTTCAATGAAAGATAAGATTGGTTATACTCTGGGGGATTTAGGGTGCTGCTGTACGGAACAGTTTAGGGCTATGTTTTTAACAGTATTTTATACATTAGTTCTAAAAGTTAACCCTATCCATGTAGGTACAATAATGCTAGTAACAAAATTTTGGGATGCTATCAATGACCCTATAATAGGAGCTATTATAGATTCTCGTAAAGCAAAACCTGGTAAAAAATTTATACCTTGGATTCGTACATTTTCAATACCTTGTGCAATTTTAATGTGTATTGGATTTTTAAATGTTTCTAATTTAAATTATGGTTTAAGATTAGCTTATATCTTAATTACTTATGTTTTATATGAAGCTATGTATACTTGTGTAAACGTTCCATTTGGATCATTATCAAGTGTTATGACAGATGATACTAATCATCGTACAGATTTATCAAGATATAGAAGTTTAGGTGGAACTATTTTTATGACTGTAATAGTTATCGTTGGACCATTATTTTTATATAAAGATAACAAACCTGTACCTTCAAACTTCTTACTATTAGCTATTATTTGTGCTTGTGCAAGCGTTTTCTGTTTACAAATTACATCTGTATGGTGTAAGGAACGTGTTGAGTTACCTCATATAGAAAAGGAAAAATTTAGTTACATTGAAGTATTAAAAAATATATCAAAAAATAGAGCTTTATTAGGAGTTATAATTGCTAGTTTAGTTGGTATGATATCAGCTAGTGTTGTTAATGGATTAAATACATATTTATTTAAAGATTATTTTGGTAATGTAAAAATAATGGCTGTTTCAGGAATGTTAAGTACAGTTTATTCAATAATTACATTCATTGGAACTAAGTTTGTTGCTAATAAATTTGGTAAAAAAGAATGGTGTATGTATGGGGCTGGTTTTGCTGCGATAGTGTATGGAGTTTTATTTTTCTTCCCAATAGATAATCCTATAATGTTTATAATAATCAATGGGGTTTGCTATATAGGAGCATCAGGTTTCCAAATACTAATTTGGGCTATGGTAAATGACTCAATAGATTATCAAGAGTTACAAACTGGAACTCGTAATGAAAGTATAATTTACTCTACATATTCATTCTTTAGAAAACTTGCTGCTGCATTAAGTGCTAGTTTAAGTAGTTTTATACTTGCATTTATAGGATATAACGTACATGCTTCTACTCAAACAGCAGAAGTTGCTTCAAAGCTTTGGAAATCGTATACAGGAATTTATTCTATAGGATATTTAATAGCAATATTAGCATTATTCTTTATATATCCTTTAAGTAAGAAAAAGACTCAAGAAATGTTACAAGAGTTATCAATTAAAAGAAAGAATATAAAAAACATTTAAAATATGCTTATTTAGGAGAGATATGATGATTAAATTAATAGAAATAAAAAATCGTAAAAATAATACATTAAGAGGTGTACTTACCCTTCCTGATAATATAGAAAATCCTTTTATAGTGTTAAATCTACATGGATTTGGAGGAAGTATGTCAGGGCATAGATATGCTCATGCTCATTTATCTAGAATACTTGATTTTAATGGATTCGGATGTGCTAGATTTGACTTTTATGGCTGTGGTGAAAGTGATGGAGAATTTGAAGAAATGACTTTTACTGGTCTTATAGAAGATGCTATTGACGTATATAATTGGTTAGTTGATTCAAAAATAACGACTTCTGATAAAATCATATTATCTGGTCATAGTATGGGTGGTTATGTAGCTGCATGTGTTGCTCCAAAGTTACAACCAGCTGCTTTAATTCTTATGTGCCCTGGTGCTGGAATGTGGTACGGTTGTAAAGAACGTGCAGATGAGCTGAAAGATAAATCAATACAATATGCTAATATGGAAGGATTAAAATTTAATATTGACTTTAATTATGATTTATACAACTATGAGCCATTCTCAAGTGCTATGGGATATGACAAAGAAGTTCTAATTATAAGAGGGACTGAAGATAAATTAGTTGATGATCGTACTTGCCAAACTTATTTAGATTGTTATAAAGATAATAAAACAACATATATACAAATTGAGGGTGCAGGTCATAACTTTGAAAATATAAATGCTAGAAGTGAATGTGAAGATGCAATTATCGATTTTTGTAAATTAATTAATAATAAATAAATGTAAAATAATTAAGAATAAATTTAGGGGGGATTTATATGAAACTTTTAGAAACAATCAATGTAGGAAATATTACACTAAAGAATAGAGTTATGTTTCCACCATTAACTACTGGTTATGAGGGGAGAGATGGTAGCATAACTAAACAAAGTATTGAATTTTATGAAAGATTAGCAAAAGGTGGTGTTTCATACATAGTAATAGGTGATGTTTCTCCGATTAATAGTTTTTCTCCTACACCAAAACTATATGATGATAGCCAAATTGAAGGTTTTAAAAAATTATGCGATTCAATACATAAACATGGGGCTAAAGTTTCTGCTCAGATATTTCACCCAGAATATGACTGTGATGCTATAAATAAGATGTTTGCAAGTGGTGATATGAAAGCAGTAAGAGAAAAATTACATCACGATATGAAGCACTTTGTTAATGAAGTAAGTGAAGAAGGCTTAAATAATATTATAAAAAAAATGTGTGATTGTGCAATTCGAGCTGAAAAAGCTGGTGTTGATATTATTCAAATACATGGTGATAGATTAGTTGGATCATTATGTAGTACTATATTAAACAAAAGAAATGATAAATTTGGAGGAACTCTAGAAAATAGAACAAGATTTGCACTACAACTTGTAAAAGCATTAAAAGAATCAGTTCCTAATATGCCTATTGATTATAAATTTTCAGTTGTTACACCGCAGAGAGGTAAAGGTGGCATAAATTTAGATGAAGCACCTACTTTTGCTAAATGGCTAGAAGAAGCTGGAGTTGATATGCTTCATGTAGCTCAAGCTAATCATACTGGTAATATGGCAGATACTATTCCTCCAATGGGGGTTCAACCTTATGGGTTCTTTGTTGATATTGCTGCTCAAATCAAGAAAGTAGTGAATATACCAGTTAGTACAGTTGGTAGAATATTTAATCCTAAAATGGCTGAAAGCATTCTAGAGTCTAATAAAGTAGATATAATTGGACTTGGTAGAATTTTACTTGCAGATCCTGATTGGGTTAACAAAGTAAAAGACAATAAATTTGAAGATATACGTGAATGTATATGTTGTAATAAGGGATGTACTGATAACATACAAGAGCGTAAGTTTTTAAGTTGTATACTAAATGCTGAAAATGGATATGAAGGAACTAGAAAAATAACTAAGGCTGAAACTAAGAAAAATGTTATAGTAGTAGGTGGAGGACCTGCAGGACTTGAAGCTGCTCGTGTAGCAAGTCTAAAAGGTCATAATGTTACTTTATTTGATGAAAATACATCTTTAGGAGGTCAATTAAATTTAGCATGTATACCTCCTAGAAAAAATGAAATACGTAGAGCTATTAGATTTTTAACACATTCAGTAACATCTCAAGATGTAAAGTTAAGACTTGGAAAGAAGGTAAGTCAAGAAGATATATTATCTTTAGAACCAGATGCTGTATTAGTTGCAGTAGGTGCAAGTAATATTATTCCAAGTATAGATGGTCATAGTAATCAAATGGTATGTGATGCATGGAAAATATTAAGTGGAGAACAACAAGTATTTGGTAATATAGCTGTTATTGGCGGAGGTATGGTAGGTTGTGAAGTAGCTGAGTACCTATGCCTTCAAGAAGGAAATAAGGTTTCTATAATTGAAATGGATGATAATATAGCTAAAGGTGAAAGTAGTACAATACTTCCAACTCTAATGGAAAACTTTAATAAAAATAATGTTAAGATATATACAAATCATAAGGTTAATAAGATAAACAAAGAAAATATAGTATGTGAAAATGATAATAAGGAAATTGAAATACCTTGTGATTATGTAGTTATGGCAGTTGGTGCTAGACCTAATAGTTTTGATATTGATAAGTTATTAGAAAAGAATATCAAAGTTGTTAAAATTGGTGATTGTAAGGATAGAGCATCTGATATTGAGAATGCAATTAAAACTGCTTATGATACTGCTAACGAAATATAAAATAATAAACCCCTAGGTAATATATTACCTAGGGGTTTATTATTTTATATTTGTTCAATTAATCCATAACCATCATGTCTTTTGTAAACTATATTTAAATCTTCAGAATCTAAATTTCTAAATACAAAGAAATTATGTCCTAATAAATCCATCTGCATAATAGCATCTTCAGTAGTTAGAGGTTTATCAAGATTAAACTTCTTAACCCTTTTATAATACTATCACTTTCTATATTTATATCATCATATTTATCTATATTATTGAATCTAATACTTTCATTAGATTTATTTTTATTAATAAGTTGAGTTTTTAATCTTCTTATTTGTTTATATAACTTATTATAAACTACATCTATAGCGTTATATAAATCATCTTTTGAATCTTCAGCTCTGATTATAGTCCCATTTTTAGTGAATATAGTCACCTCTATTTTCTGACTTCTCTTAGTAACATCTAATTTTACATGTACATCTGTATCATCACTTAGATACCTTTCTAAGTTATAAAAAGTATTTTCTATTTTTTCTCTAATAGAATTTGTTAGTTCAACTCTTTTTGAAACGATATTAATTTTCATAATTATGTACCTCCAATATTAAATGTTTGTTTTACTAATTCTAAATATCCACTTGGATGGAAATAGTAAGTTTTTGTCTATGTCCTGCAGGAAAATTATTTATTATAATCTAATGTCATATTGGAATGATTTGGATTATATTATTATAATAATATGAAAATGTTTTCAAGAAAAGACTGTTTTTTTATGGAATTTTCTGATAATATATTGATTATACGGTGTATTTATAGTTGAACTACTAATAAATCTAATAAATAACTGCACCTAATATTTTCAAATATTGAAACTACTAAAGTGCAGCTATTTTTATATTAAAATCTTTTAGTTCGATAAAATCTATAAAGAAAATCCTTTTCTAAAGACTTATTTAAAATAGCAGTCTTATCAAAATTAATAAAGCGAATTTCTAGAGATGACTTATTAATAGGTAGTACTTTATGAATTAACTTTAAATTGACAATATATTGTTTATGTGTAGCAAAAAAGTTAGGTGGCAACCTTTTAGATAAATCTTCAAAACTCTCATAAAATTTTATTATATCGTGATCTTTAGTATAGAGATTAATAGCTCTAGAATTTTTTTCAAAGATAACAATATTATCAAAATTAATCATATGGATTTGTTTTCTTACTTTATAAACAAATAATGTATCTTCAATAAAATTAGTTTTAGCCAATTTATGAGAATTAATATGATCTATGGCAATATTTAAAGAGTCTAAGATTTTCTCGTTAGTAAAGGGTTTAACTATGAAATCAACAGGATGAACTTTGAAACTCTCTAAGCTATAATCAGCAAAACCAGTAACAAATATTATATGAACATCTTCATCTATTTTTTTTATTTCCTTAGCACAATCAATACCATTTTTATAAGGCATATCTATATCTATTATAAGTAAATCTATTTTTTCACTTTTAATAAATTCTATGGCATCTATTCTGTTTTTTACTTTCTTTACATAGTCTACATAGTTAGAATCTTTTATTATTTTTTCTATATCATCTCTAATAATTTTATCATCATCACATATTAAAACTTTTATCATTAAAAAATCTCCTTTTAGCAGTATTTCGGTATTAAAATAGTAAATTCAGTTAAAAATTCATCACTACTTGCAAAGATATGGTAACCATACTTATTTAGAATATTTTTAACTAAATAAAGCCCATAGCCTCTGTTATTACCATCTTTAGTAGAAAAACCTTCTTCAAAGATACTCTCTGTATTGTATATTTTAGGTCCATTATTTTTTATTGATATAACGTACTGGAATTCATCCTCATATACAAAGAGTTTTATATATTTATTATCTTTTTTTATTGTAGATAAAGAATCAATAGCATTATCAATAATATTTAAAAGTACAGAACTCATATCACTGGGTTCTATTATAAGATTATCAATAAAATCTTGAATATAAACATCAAATGTAATATTTTTTGTAAGGCATTCTTCGTATTTTAATGAGGCTATAGCATCTAAATATGATACTTTTCCATATCTAGAAGTCTTAGATCTAAAGCTATTAGAGATATTTATAATATAGTCTTTTGCATCGATATTTAAATTATTATTAAGTAGAGAATAAACTACTTGTAAATGCTTAAGATAATCATGTTTTTGACTTCTAAGTTTGGAGATAATATTATCTTTATGTTCTACTTTATTATTTAATTTATTTAATTCAGATTTATATTCATAATTTATATTTATAATTTTTGTAAATTTATATCCAATACATAAACAGATAATCATTACTGTAAATGCTAATATTGATGTGAAGATACCCTTTATCAATAAATTTTCATTTAATCTATACAATGTATAAGTAAACATTTTATAAACTATTAAAAATGATAACGATGATATAAATAAAGTGAAAATATTTCGCTTTCCTAAATTCATTTCATTATAAAAATTATATCTATATAAAATTAGACTAAATAATATAAAAAAGACTAATAAGCCTACTGTAAATATAAAAACATTATACATATTTAACTCCTTAACTATTCATTTATAATAGAAGTATATCATTTATAAAAAGATATGTAAAAAGTTGAAACTTACATAAATAAGGACAAAATCTGCACATAAGTTATTATAAATGAACAAAGAACTATAATAAATTTGCAAAAACTCAATTTGATAGAATTATTTTTCATGGATATAATGAACTTGTTCAAGATAAGAAGTTATTTGTATGAAAGGAAGTGAAATAAATGATGGAAGACTTTAATATGGTAATAAAGTATATAAAAAGCTTTAAATCAAGATCATTGGCAATAGTGCTAAGCATAATTTTAGGAACATCACTTATTGTAGGTGTAGGTACTTTATCAAAAAGTGCGCAACAAGCTGGATTGGATAGGGTAAAAAGGGAAACGGGTACATATCACGTAGCTTATAAAGATATCGATAAAAAACAATTAAATATTATAAAAGAAGGTAGTGATATAAAAAATATTGGGGTAACTTCTTACTATGCATCTACAGATATAGGTGAAAAGCTACCTATTAATATAATTTATGCTGATAATAATTACCTAAATGATGAATCAGAAATTATAAAAGGTAGATTGCCAAAAGGCGAAAATGAAGTTGTATTAGAGGGTTGGATATTAAACAGTATGGGATTAGAAGAAATTGTAGGACAAGAGCTAACCTTTAAGCTTTATAATAAGGATAATGAAGAAACTTTTAAAGTTGTAGGAATATTAAAAGATAGATATAAAGATAAAAGTGTTGGAAGATGCGAAATGTTTTTAAATCTTGATGAAGAAAATATTAGTAATTTTACAGCAAATGTGGAGTTCAATGAAGGTAGCACAATTAGTAAAAATATACAAGGTATAGCTAAAAAAGCAGGAATTGACCTAAAAGATCAAGTGGGTGTTAATTCAACACTAGTGGGATCTGTAGAAAATAATGGGGGACTTGATATTGAAAGTAGAAATACCGCTATAGCTATGAGTATATTTGCTGGTTTAGTAATTTATAGTATTTATTCAATATCTGTTTATCAAAGAATAAGAGATTATGGAATGTTAAGAGCAGTTGGAGCAACTAATTTTAGAGTATTTAAGCTTATGCTATATGAGCTATTATTATTAGCTTTGATATCTTTACCTATAGGTATAGTATTTGGTATGGGTGGAGCTCAGATATTTAATAAACTTGGTGGAAATATAAAGTATGAAGGAAATATAAAGTCAACTTCTTTTGTAATACCAACCAGGATAATAATATTATCTATAGCTTGTACATTAATAATGATATTTATAATAAGTATATTAACGTATATAAAAATAAGAAAAATATCACCTATAGAAGCTATAAAGAGAAACTTTGGATCAGATAAAAAAGTAAAGAAAAGTAATTTTATAATTAATAAATTAATTAATAAAATATATGTAACTAAAACAATATCAATAAAAAATATATTTAGAAATAAAAAATCATTAATACTTATTATGATATCAATGAGCATAGGTGGAATACTTGTAATAAAGAATGATTATGCATACTCTAGATCACAAGCTATGTATAAAGATCAACAAAGATGGTTGTTTATGAATGGTGACTTTGTCTTAAAAGTAAATGGATCAACTGATGAGGAAAATGGACTTAGTGATGATGAGATAAATGAAATCAAAAATATAGATGGAATAAGTGAAGTTAAGACAGCTAGAATACTACATACTAGGATGATATTAGATAAAGAAGATATACTAGATATGAAATTTATAGAAGAGTTAGGTAGTGGTGGATATACTGGAAATGTATTGAATGGTTTATTAGCTGAAGATAAAGAAACTGGTAAGTACTTATTAAAACAGAAGTTAAAAGGTTTTAATGATGAAATGTTAAAGTCACTGGATGAATATGTGATAAGTGGTAACATAGATATAGAAAAAATGAAAAAAGAAAACTTAGCAGTAATTTATATGCCACATATTATTGATACTTTTTATGGAACAAAGGATGTAGTTGTAGGTAAAGGAAAACCACTTTCTAATATAAAGGTGGGAGACACTGTAACAGTAAAATATCCTAAAGGTAAAATAACTGATGGAGAGGCGTATTGGAAAGCAAAAGATAATTATGAGTATGAAGAGTATGACTTTAAAGTAGGGGCTATTGTTAATTATCCATTTGCAGATGATAGTATGTATAGTTCAGATAATGGTATAGACGTTATAACAAGTAATAATTATTTAGAAAGATTATTTGGCAAAAACAATTATGATGTAGTTTATGCAAATATGAAGAAGGGTGAAAATCATCAAGAGATAAATAAAGAACTTGGTAAAATAGGAAGTAAAGTACCTGGAACAATTACTACAGATATGGTTCAGGATAAAATAGCTAATGATAAGAACTTAAAGCAAGAAAAACTATATACTTATGGAATAGTGGCAATCTTGTTTGTAATAAGTATATTTAACATAATAAATAATGTAAGCTACAATTTAACATCACGAACAAGTGAATTTGGTATGCTTAGGGCAATTGGAATAGGTGAAAAAGATTTTAGAAAAATGATAACATATGAAGGTTTATTTTACGGAATAGTTTCAAGCATAATAGTCGTAGTTGGAGGAATACTCTTACAAATTAGGATGTATAAGACTTATGGCTTTGCAGATTTTGGTATGGACTTTCTTATAAATTATAAATTATATATTTTAATAATAGTTGCAAATATAATAGTTGGATTATTGGCAACTTATTTACCAGCTAGAAGAATAAAAGAAAGTAGTATAGTAGAATCTATAAATATTTTAGAATAGAGGTGTCATTATGGTTATATTAGAAACTATTAATTTAGGTAAAATATATGGAAAAAAACAAACAAAAGTAGATGCACTTAAATATGTTAATTTGAAAATAGATAAGGGTGAATTTGTAGCAATAGTAGGTCCAAGTGGTAGTGGTAAAAGTACATTTCTCCATTTAATAGGTGGATTAGAACGTCCTAGTAATGGAACTATAAAAGTTGATAATAAGGATATTTGTTGTTTATCTGAAGGAGAATTAGCAAAGTATAGAAGACAAAAGGTGGGATTTGTTTTTCAACAATATAACTTAATACCAGTGCTTAATGTGAAAGAAAATATAGAATTACCATTAAAGCTTGATAATCAAAAAATAGACAAAGAGTATATAGAAGATCTTATGAAATTATTAGGAATAGAAGATAGAAAAAATCATCTTCCAAATCAATTGTCAGGAGGTCAACAGCAACGTGTTGCTATAGCTAGAGCACTTGCAAATAAGCCAAGTATAATTTTAGCTGATGAGCCAACAGGAAACTTAGATAGTAAGACTACAGAAGAAGTAATGGATTTATTGAAGCAATCTATTAAAAAATATAATCAAACTTTAATAATGATAACTCATAATAATGAAATTGCAAAAAAGGCTGATAGAGTAATATCTATAATAGATGGAAAATTAAACAATAAGATAAGCGTTTAAGTTAATGAATAAGATAAAATAGAATTTTACTAAGGAAAAAATACCTATAAATTAAGTATAGAAAGGACTTATTTTATATTTTTATAGCATATAAATTATTTATTCATATACACCTAAAAGTTAAATATTTTACAATTATTAAGAAAAGTAGTTATAATTTATAACTATTCACTGATAATATATGATATAATAAAGCCTCATGATTTATAACTTTATATTTAATTTAAAATTAACATATGTATACAATATATTGTGAACTAATTTTTAAAATAAATAGTGGTAATAAATAATTAATATGATATACTATATAGTATAATAAAAAGAAAAAAATATATACTAATTAGGGATATGGAGGAAAAATGTTCAATTTAAATGCTATAAATGATAAAATATTTAAAAAAGTAATAGTAAATCCAAATAAAAAAGAATTAAGAAGCTTAGCAAGTGATGTAGAAGTAACTACTGAGTTTAAAAATGCTAGTTATAAAAGTGAAGTTAAAAATAGAAGTGCAAAAAATACATACATAGTTGATGAAATAGAAGTAGGGGTAGATCAAAAGGGAATTTCAAAAGATAAAGCTGATGAAATAGCAGCTAAAGTATTTGAATATATAAAAGAAAAAGAAGTAATAAGAGTAGATAGAAAAATGGGAATGAATGAAAAATTTTCTTATAATTGTAGATTATACATATCAAAAGAATTTGCTAGAATAGCTCATATGTGGCATGATACATTATTTAATCCAGATGATAGTGAAAATCCAGATTTAGTAAGTATATATATACCTGAGTGGCCAGAAAGAATAATGATAGCATATCCTGAAACTGGAGTTACTTTTATATTAGGTAGTGATTATTTTGGAGAAGCGAAAAAGTCATTTTTAAGAATGGCGATGTATAAGGTAAAGAAATCAGGTGGATTAGGATTCCATGCAGGAAGTAAGGTATTAAGAGTATTAGATAAAAATAATAAAATAAAAGATGTTGGATTTATAATGTTTGGACTAAGTGGAACTGGGAAGACTACTTTAACAATACATGACCATGAATTAACTGGTGAAGAAAAAGCAATAGTTAGACAAGATGATGTTATATTTATGGATGAAGATGGTTATTGTATAGGAACTGAAAATGGATTTTATATAAAAACAGAAGGGTTAAATCCAGCTAATCAAGGGATATTATACAAAGCTGCAATTAGTGAAAATGCAACTTTAGAAAATATAATGGTTAGAGAAGATTCTACAGTAGATTTTGATGATGTATCTATAACTTCTAATGGTAGAGGAATAATTTTAAGAGAAGATATAGACACTACAGATGATACAGTAGATTTAGAAAAAGCTCATAAGATATTATTTATAACTAGAAGAAATGACATAGTTCCTCCAGTTGTAAAATTAAACCCAATGCAGGCACTAGATGCATTTATGTTAGGCGAATCAATAGAAACTTCTGCAGGAGATCCAAGTAAAGCAGGTCAATCAAAAAGATGTGTTGGAACTAATCCATTTATAATGGGTTCTGAAATAGAAGAAGGAATGAGATTAAAAGAAATATTACAAAAGAATAAAGATATGGAATGCTTTATATTAAATACAGGTAGTGTTGGAGCTAAAGAAGATTTCAAAGGTGAAAAATTAACTATAAATGTTTCTACAACTATAATGAAAGAAATAGCTAAAGATAATATCGAATGGATAGAAGATAAAGAGTGGGGATATATGATACCTAAAGAGGTTAAGGGAATAGATATAGAAAAATATAATCCAAGAAACTTCTACACTAAAGAAGAATATGACAATATAGCAAATATGTTAAGAGAAGAAAGAAAAGCTTGGTTAAGTAAATATGAAAATCAAGCTATGAAAGAAGTAGCTATAACAATCTAATATAAAGATAAAAATATATTAAATCCGTTGAAGATATAGTGTTGATTTAATTTTAATAGAATGATATTTTTTTTAAAAATTTAGTTTTATATTTTAGTTTTCTAGGGTTCCGCAGTTTATAGCTGGCTGGTCCGAGAGAAAACGCATAGTTTACTGTGTACACGGAATGATAAAAGCCTGGGAGATATTTTTCATAATACTCCTATGGCTTTTTTTTATTATTATTTTTGAGGAGGCATAATTAAAATGAAAAAATTTATAATTGAAGAAGAATTTTGGGGTGTATTTCCAAATACAAAGATAGGTATAATAACTTGTTATAATATCGATAACACTATAAAAGATGAGAATAAATATGAAGATATGCTTAAAGAAGCTCAAAAAGAAGCTTTAAAACATTTAACAGATGAGGAATTTAGCAATAATGATGTTATAAAAGTTTGGAGAGATGCTTTTAAACAATTTAAAACTAAAAGAGGAGTAAGATCATCTATTGAAGCATTATTAAAAAGAGTTCATAGTAACAAAGGGTTAGGAACTATAAATCCTTTAGTTGATATTTATAACACTATATCATTAAGATATGGTTTACCTTGTGGTGGAGAAGATATAGATACATTTGTTGGAGATGTTAAATTAACTAAAGCAGTTGGAAATGAAGGTTTTATTACATTAGGATCAAATGAAAATACGCCACCTTATGAAGGGGAAATCGTGTATAAAGATGATGAAGGAGCAATTTGTAGATGTTGGAACTGGCGTGAATCAGTAAGGACTATGTTAACTGAACATACAAAAAATGCTTTCTTATGTATAGAATTAGTTGATGAAAATAGAGTAGAAGATTTTGAAAATGCTTTATCTGATTTAAAAAGATTAGTACAAGAAAACTTAGGTGGAGAATGTAAAGTTACTATACTTGATATTAATAATAAAGAAATGACAATAATATAGATTTAAGGAGGTAGATTGAATAAATGAATATTTTTACGTATAAAGATGTCTATATTGAAGATGGAAAAAGGATATTAGAAATTAATATACTACCAGAAAAGTATTGTAATTTTGACTGCATATTTTGCCCTATAGGAAGATCAAAAAATAGACACTCAAATATCATTTGAAGAAATGGATAGCTCATTAAAGGAACTAGAAAATGTTATAGAAGATACAAAAGCAGAATTAATTTTTATTAATTCAAAAGGTGAAGCACTTGTAAATGAGAAGATTAGTGATATTATCGATTTTATAAAAAATAAAGGTCTATCTGTAAGGTTACTTTCTAATGGATATATATTAGGTAGAGAAGAATATAAATGTATTGCTAATAAATGTGATGAAGTTATTGGAGAAATAAAGGTAATAACAGAAAAAGACTTCCAAAAGATACAAAGGCCAATTGAAGGATATACATTAGAAGAATATATTTCAAATATGGCTTTATTTAATAAACAATACAATGGTAAGTTTATATTTGAAATTACCATTATCAAAGGATATAATGATGATGATGAGTCAATTAATAAGTTAAAACATATTATCAAAGAAATATCTCCAAATGAAGTTAAAATTGAACGAATGGATGATGATATATTTAAGAAAAAGCTTGGTATATCAGATGAAAGGTATGAAGAAATCTTATCCATGTTGTTTTAATTTTTAGTATGCTATTTTTAATAAATGGAATTTGGATTTCATTTTTAATAAAGCTAGCAAGATAATTGCTAGCTTTTATTTTAGTAAAATTTGGATATTAATTATAAACTCATCATAAAAAATTGCATAATTGTTGATACAAATACTATAACTAGTCCAATAGCTATTTCATAATGAATTAACTTAAATCTTTCAATTAAATCCATAGAAACACTTTTCGTACTTGCATGGAATAAAGCACCGTGAGGTAAATGTTCAAACACACATGCACCAGCATTTACCATAGATGCACCAGCAATACCAGATAAACCAGAGTTTAAAATAGCACTAGAGAATGTTGAAGATGCTATTGTTGCTCCACCTGTAGTAGAAGCCGTAGCAAGTGACATTACCATACCTGATATAGGTGCTAGTAAAAATTGTGGAATACTCAACGTATCTAATAAAGATATTGTACTATGTTGCAAATTAGACATTTGAATTATTCCAACTAAAGTACCAGTACCAAGTAGTAATATACATACTCCTTGCATCTTTTCAACTCCGTAGCTTAAATATTCCTTTGTATGAACTAAATTTTTAGTAGCTATTATACAAACTATAGCGCCAACAGGTAAAGCAACTAACGGATCCACAACTATACTAGATACATTACCTAAAAATAATAAACAAATGGCTACAATAGGTCCTATAATAGATGCAAATAAGCTAGGTAAGTTTTCATCTTCTTGAATATCTATATCTATATTAATTTTACTTACTTTATTAATTAAAGTTTTTGCTAATACTGTTGTAACTAAAACACCACATATAGCAGGAACTATATTAGCAAGCATAACACTTGATAAATCTACATTAAAATTAGTTGCAGCAGCTAAAGTATTTGGGTTTGGAGATATAATATTTCCGGCTTTACCTCCACCTAATGCTGCTAAAAGTATAGCTAATTTTGAATACCCTAATTTATGTCCTATAGACATACCAATAGGTCCAACTGTAAGAACTACAACGTCTAAATCAACTCCAACAGCTGATAGTACCATAGCAGAAAGTACGATTCCTAAAATTGATTTTTTAATTCCTAAAATTTTTATTATTTCCTCTGAAATTCTATCTACAGCACCTGTTTTTATTAATGTTGCAGCTAGAAATCCTGATGTCATTACTCTTAGAATAGCAGGGGCCATGCTTTGAGCTCCATTTGCCATATACTCAACTGTACTTACTAAGTCAGCTCCACCTACAATTCCACCAACTAATGCACCGAATACTAAACAGTAAAATGGTTCAAACTTTTTAATTATAAGAATAATAGATACACTTAAACCAATTATCGCCCCAAAAGTTGTTATTGTCATATTATTTCACCTTCTTATCGTTAAATTTGTTAATACTTATTTTATACAATGAATATAAAAGCGTCAAATATAATTTAATTAATTTAATAATATTTAACAATGTTGTAATACTATGATATAATAAATTTAAATAATAATATAAATTCATTAAGTGTAAAAAACTAAAAAATAGATTAAGATATATATAAATTTAAGGAGAATGAAATGTCTGATATAAATATAGGTAAAAAAATAGCACAAATAAGAACTAATAAAAACTTAAGTGTAAGAAAGCTAGCAGAGTTATCACATGTAACTGCATCTATGCTTAGTCAAATAGAAAGAGGAAATGCAAATCCTTCTGTAAATTCATTAAAATCAATTGCATCAGCTCTAGAAGTACCACTATTTACTTTTTTCACTTCAGAAGTAGAAAAAGAAGATTTAATAGTAAGAAAAGATAGTAGAAAAAAAGTTATTTTGCCTGAAAGTGATAATGTTATATATGAAATATTAGCTCCTGGATTTAGTGATAATTTTGAATTTGCTATTATGACACTTGAACCGAATACTTCATCTAGTAATGGTGATATAAGTCATATAGGATATGAGCTAGCTTATGTTCTTGAAGGAGAAGCTACTGTATATCTTGATAATGAGGAGTTTACTATGAGTAAGGGTGATAGTATAAAGATATCAGCAGGAATTAATCATAGATGGGAAAATAACACAAATGAAGATGTGAAAGTTATTTTTGCTGTTATACTATAACAATTTTAAGATGAGATTAATAGAGCTTAGCATTTTATGTTAAGCTCTATTAAAGTATTTCTAATAATCATATCTACACTTTAGTATATATAAATCAAAAGAATTCAAATATATAAGAATATATCTAAAATAATCTTTTAAAATTAGTTTACATTACAAAAATGTAATGGTAATGAAATATACATTCATATCTAAAAAAATAAAACGCGTTTATAATAAATTTATGATAAATAAACAAAGGAGATAAAATAAAATGAAAAATGTATTAAGTGTAGAAAGTGTAGAAAAGTATTATGGAAATAAAGACAATGTTACAAAAGCTATAGATAATATAAGTTTTAAAGTTAGTGAAGGTGAGTTTGTTGGAATAATGGGGCCTAGTGGAAGTGGTAAGACAACATTACTTAACTGTATATCAACAATAGACAATGTAACAACAGGAAAAATAATAATAAATGATAATGATATTACAAGATTAAAATCTAACAGATTAGATAAGTTTAGACAAGATGAACTTGGATTTATATTCCAAGATTTTAACTTATTAGATACACTTACTGCTTATGAAAACATAGCATTAGCATTAACAATAAAAGGAGAAAAAACTTCTCTTATAGATTCAAAAATAAAAGAAGTGGCAAAATATTTAGAAATTGAAAAAATATTAAATAAATATCCTTATCAAATGTCAGGAGGACAAAAGCAAAGAGTAGCATCAGCTAGGGCTATAGTAACTAATCCATCATTAATTCTTGCTGATGAACCAACAGGAGCATTAGATTCAAAATCAGCTAGATTATTACTTGAAAGATTTGAAGATTTAAATAAATCTTTAAAATCAACTATATTAATGGTAACTCATGATGCTTTTACTGCAAGTTATGCTCATAGAATATTATTTATAAAAGATGGAAAAATCTTTACAGAATTAGTAAGAGGAAGTGACTCAAGAAAAGAGTTCTTTAGTAGAATTATGGAAGTTATTTCTCTAATAGGAGGGGATGACAACAATGTATTCTAATATGGCATTAAAAAATGTGAAAAAAAGCTTTAAAGATTATAGTATATATTTTTTAACATTAACATTAGCAGTTTGTATATTTTATAGCTTTAATTCTATAAAATCACAAAAAGCTATGATACAGATGAATGCTTCAGGTAAAGAATATACAGAAACTCTTGTTAAGATAATATCTTATGTATCTGTATTTGTAGCTTTTATATTAGGAAGTCTTATTCTTTATGCTAATAACTTTTTAATAAAAAAGAGAAAAAAAGAACTAGGAATTTATATGACATTAGGTATGTCAAAAAATAAAATATCTAGAATTTTAATACTAGAAACTATAATAGTTGGAATACTGTCATTAATAAGTGGTTTAGTATTAGGATTAATAGCTTCTCAAGGTTTATCAATACTTGTATCAAAGCTATTTGAATTTCAAATGTCAGGATATACTTTTATAATATCGAAAACAGCTATTCTTAAGACTATTTTATATTTTGGAATAATGTTTTTAGTAGTAATGATATTTAATTTTCTGTAATATCAAAATATAAAATAATTGATTTATTAACAGTTGGAAGAAAAACAGAAGAAATAAAATTTAGAAATCCATTTGTATATTTAGTTACATTTATTTTATGTGTAATTTCATTAGGTTTAGCGTATAAGTTTATTATAGATATAAATTTAAATATAAATGATAGCAGATTTCTTATGTCAATAGGACTGGGGGTAATAGGTACACTTTTATTTTCTTTAGCTTATCAGGATTTATTTTATATATTGTAAAGAAAAATAAAAGTATTTATTTCAGAGGACTAAATATATTTATAGTGAAGCAAATAAATAGTAAAGTTAATACAAACTTTATATCAATGTCAGTAATTTGTTTAATGCTGTTTATAACTACTGTTATGTTATCAACAGGATTTAGCTTTAAGAAAGCTTTAGAATCAGGGCTAGAAGAAGCTACTCCATTTGATGCTAGTGCATATATGTATGTTAGTCCACAGGATAAAGCACAAGATATAGAAAAATCCCTTGAATATATAGGTGTAAAATTTGATAAGGACGATAAAGTAGCTTATTATAATGAATATATGGATGGAAGTAAAATATATGATATTTTTAATGTAAATGATATTTCACAAAATATGAATTATGAAGTGGAATATATAAAAGTATCAGACTATAACAAAATAATGGAATTAGACAATGAAAAGATAGTAGATTTAAAAGAAAATGAAGTATTAATTACATCTAACTTTTCAAGAGTATTACCAGTAATAGAAAATTATATGAAAGATAATAATACTATCAAAATTCAAAACAAAACTTATAATATAAAAAATAAAGAAGTTATAGAACATAACTTGAAGACTGAGTTTATGAAAACTAATCTGTTAACTGTTATAGTAAATGATAAACTATGCGATGATATGAATATATCTTCAAGCTCTGTAAATGTTAATTTTGCAGGGAATAATAAGGAAAAACGTGAAGCTGATTTTACTAATGCAATATATTCATACAAAACTGAAGATACAGATTATGATAAAATAGGATTTGTAATGGGAACTAGTAGAGATGAAATTTATGAAGGAAATAAAGGTACAACTACTATTGTATTATTCGTAGGAATCTATATTGGAATAGTATTTTTAATAAGTAGTATGGCAGTTCTTGCTCTTCAACAATTAAGTGAAGCAAGTGACAGTATGGATAGATATACTTCATTAAGAAAATTAGGAGTTAATATGAAAGGAATAAATAAGACTATATTTATACAAACTTTAGTTTACTTTAGTATTCCAGTATTATTATCAGTAGTGCATTCAGTTGTAGGAATAAAAGTTGCAAATCAATTTATATCAATGTATAATCAACCCGATATAGGAGTAGCATCTTTTATAACCGCAGGAATTTTTATAGTTGTATATATAATATATTTCTATACAACTTATGTAGGGTATAAAAATATAGTAAAAAACAATATATAAACCTTATAAAATCTATTTAAAGTAGTAAACTATTTTAAATAGATTTTTTTTGTATAATAAACTACAAGATAGTATTTAGGAGTGATTAAATATATGGAAAAAATAATAATAGTTGAAGATGATGAAATAATTAGAGATGAGCTTAAAAATTTTTTAAATAAATATGGATATGAAGTGATTGCACCAAAAGAATTTGAAGATATAGTTAAGTTTATTTTAGATGAGAATGCTAACTTAGTTTTATTGGATATAAATTTACCAATTTTCGATGGATACTACATATGTAGAGAAGTTAGAAAAGAGTCAGATGCGCCAATAATAGTTGTAACAAGTAGAGATAGTGATATGGATGAATTAATGAGTATGAATTTAGGTGCTGATGATTTTGTAACAAAGCCTTATAATACCCAAATACTATTGGCAAGGATATCAGCATTATTAAAAAGAAGTGGATGTAATGTAACTTCAAGTAATATATTAACTTATAGAGACCTTAAGTTAAATTTATCAAATGCAACGATTACATATAAGGACAAAGAAATTGAATTAACTAAAAATGAAGTTAAAATACTTTCTTATATGATAAATAATAAAGGACAAATTATATCTAGAGATTTGCTGATGGAGCACTTATGGAACTCAGATTATTTTGTAGATGATAGTACATTAAATGTTAATATAGCAAGACTTCGTAAGAAATTAGATGAAGTAGGAATGGAAAATATCATAGAAACAAGAAGAGGACTAGGTTATATAATGCCATGAAAATATTAAATTACATAAAAGATAAAGGGATATTCTTAAGTATAAATCTACTTATTTTTATAATAACTGCATTTATTATGTATTTGATAAATACAAGTGTAGTTATAATTTTTAGTGTATTTTGTATATGGTTTTTCCCTTTATTAAGCTATATGTTAATAGAGTTTTTTAAATATAAAAGATATTTTAATTCTGTTAAAAATATACTAGAAAACTTAGATAAAAAATACTTATTACCTGAAGTCGTAGATGATCCAAATTTTATTGAAGGTATACAAATGAATAATATATTTAAAATATTAAGTAGAGATATGCATGAACATGTTAAATATTATAGGGTTATGCAAGAAGAATATAGAGAGTATATTGAAATGTGGGTTCATGAAATAAAGACACCTATGGCATCAAGTAAGCTTTTAATAGAAAATAATAACAATGATATTACAAGAAAGATTAATACTCAACTGGATAGAATAGAAAATTTTGTAGAACAAGTATTATACTATTCTAGAAGTGATGAGGTTGGTAAGGATTATATTATAAAGAAAGTAGAGTTATCTACAGTTGTAAAAAGTGTAATTAATAAAAATAAAAGAGACTTTATAAATAAAAGAATAAGGTTACAACTAGATGATATTAATGAGACTATATATACTGATGTAAAATGGGTTGAATTTATATTGAATCAAATAATAGGAAACTCTATTAAATACTCAAAATTAGAAGATGCTAAGATAAGTATCAGTTCAAAAAAAGTAGATAATTCAATAGTATTAATTATAGAAGATAATGGTGTAGGTATTATTGAAAAGGATGTAAATAAAGTATTTGAAAAAGGATTTACAGGAGAAAATGGTAGAAAATTTGGTAAGAGCACAGGTATAGGTTTATACTTATGTAAGAAACTTTGCGATAAATTAGGTTTAGGATTAAATTTAAAATCAACTGTAAATGAAGGAACTAGTTTAAGTATAGTATTTCCTATATATGAAAACTTAACTAATTAGTATATAAATTTTATATGTTAAAATCACTCTTATTAAATAGTAAGAGTGATTTTTTTATTTACTAAAAGTATCTAGTTTTAACGTCTTACTACTATAAATTTACCTCTTAGTCAAAATTCGTTTACACAAAAATATTAAAGGATATAATTAATACTGTGGAGAGTGGATAAATGAAAATACGAATTGAAATTGATGAAAAAATAAAAGAAGACGAAGTTATTATAAAATGTAGTAAGTTAACTGATGAGATAAATAAAATACAAGGCATGTTAAAAGAAATAATATCTAAAAAAAGTAGTATGGTATTTTACAAAGATAATATAGAGTATTTTATTTCTTTAGAAGAAATACTTTTCTTTGAAACTGAGGCAAGTATTATATTTGCACATACAGTAAATGATGTATACCAAGTAAAATATAAGCTTTATGAATTAGAAGAAATTTTACCAAATAATTTTATGAGGGTTTCAAAGTCTACGATTTTAAATGTCGATTATATTTATTCAATAACAAGAAATCTTACAGCATCAAGTATAGTTGAATTTCAACATACCCATAAAAAGGTGTATGTGTCGAGAAACTATTATAAGCCTTTAAAATTTAAGTTGTTAGAAAAGAGGAGATAGTATGAGAAAAGAAAGAATATTTTGGGGTGTGCTACTTATACTTGGAAGTATATCGCTAATAGTTAATAAATTAGGATATTTTGGTGATATCAATATGGTTAGTATAATAATTAGCATTGTATTAATTGGAATTATGATAAAAAGTATATTTTATAAAAGTTTTGCAGGTATTTTATTTCCACTTGCTTTTATATGTATAATTTTTGATGATAAGCTTGGACTTACTGCAATTACTCCGTGGACAGTTTTAATTGCAGCAGCTTTAGGTAGTGCAGGACTTTCAATGATTTTTCATAAAAAACCTAAGTGGTATGATTATAAACAAAACTATAATTGGAAGGAAGACAACTACGATACTATAGATTTTGAAGATGATAATCGTATTAGACTTGATACTAGCTTTGGTGGTAGTATAAAATATATTAATACAGAAAGTTTTGAAAGAGCTGATTTAAGTTGTAGTTTTGGATCTATGAAAATTTATTTTGATAATTCAAAGTTGAAAAATGGACGAGGTGTTATCAAGTTAGAAGCTTCTTTTGCAGGAGTGGAGCTTTATATACCTAAAACTTGGACTGTTGAAGATAGAACCAGTCAAGCTTTTGGAGGACTTAGTGAGAAAAATAAAAACTTTCCAAGCAAAGATGATATACTAACTTTAGTTGGTGATATTAGTTTTGCTGGTGTTGAAATAATTTATATATAGAAAGGCTTTAATAAATATGGTAAAAGAAATTGTAAGAGATATATTATTTTTAGAACAAAAATCAGAACTTGCAACCAAGGAAGATGCACAAGTTATAAATGATTTAGTAGATACACTAAGAGTAAATTTAGATAGATGTGTAGGATTAGCAGCTAATATGATTGGAGTTAAAAAGCGTATATTAGTATTTACTATAGGTGGAGGAATTATAGTTCCTATGGTAAATCCAGTTATATTAAAAAAAGAAAATAGCTATGAAGCAGAAGAAAGCTGTTTATCTTTAGATGGATTTAGAAAAACTATAAGATATGAAACTATAGAAGTAGAATATTTTGATGTGAATTTTGAAAAGAAAAAACAAGTATTTAAAGGATTCCCTGCACAAATTATACAGCATGAAATGGATCACTTTGAAGGGATTATAATATAATAAAAAAACTCTTAGCTTATAAACTAAGAGTTTTTTTATTGGCGGGAATAACAGGGCTCGAACCTGTGACCCATTGATTAACAGTCAATTGCTCTACCAACTGAGCCATATTCCCGTGTCTTTATAATAAGTAGAAATTATCTACTTGATCTTTACAGTTATTATTGTAACCAGTTTATTTAAATTTATTAATATTTTTTTCAATAAACTTCTTATCTTTAATTAGATAATATTAATCTAATTTATAAGCTATTTTTATTTATATAGTAGTGCTCTTTTCAGGATTGTATTTAGCTTTTGATATTAACTGAGTCATTGTACCCATTGGGCAATATACACACCAAGATCTTGGCTTAAATAGAAGCATGGTTATTATGCCTAAAATAGTAGATGTAAGCATCATACTATAAAATCCAAATGCAAACTGAGCAACCCATGGTGCAACAATACTAGTATCAACCCAATTCCAAGGTACCTTAAAAGTCCAAAGTAATTTAATAACTTCTTTTAAATTACTAGCACCTATAAATACTAGATAAGTATTAAATAACATAACTACAAACATAGTCATAAAAAATGTTAAAAATCCATATCGAAAATATTTGCTTCTTAAAAACTTAGGTATATCTTTATATCTAGACAATTTTAACTTATCACCTATTAAATTTAATAATTGACCTCTACCACAGTAAGTATTACAATATGTTTTTCCATGACCAGAAATTGAGATTATTAAAGGTATTAAAAAGCATAGAAGCCCTAACCATGCAAATAGTATATTAAATAGTCCAAGTATTAAGTAAGTTGCACTTATAATCCACATGTAATCTGTAAATGATTTTTTCTTATTTTTCATATTAAGCTTCTACCTCCACTTTTTCAATTTTTATAATACAAGCAGGACAAGCTTTTGCACATTTACCACAACCAACGCATTTATCAGAGTTTATTTGTGCAAACACACCTTGTTCTATGTGTATAATTTGTAGTGGACATACTTTTGTGCATGTGCCACATGCCACACAATATTCTTTATCAATTACAGCTTTTCTTTTTATTTTTGCCATCAATTATCCCTCCATATAACTTATTGATATTATTATATAGATTTATTGATATAGGTTCTGTGACTAAATCACATAAATGTTTCAATATAAGTGATATATATCATGGAGTAATTCAATAATATTTATATTTACTTCAACTTACTCTTGTTTTGATTTTTTTAAACTAGCCATAGTTTTTTCATCCTCATCTAAAATACTAAGAATATGCATAGCTCCATTAATATATATTTTACCTGCATCGGTTAAAAGTAATTTTCCATTATGTCGATAAAATAAAGGAGGTATACCTTCTTTTTTTTATTTGGCTAAATGTTGAGATAGAGCAGCTTGTAATACATAAAATTTTGCAGTAGAGAATCCTTTTGTAGATGATAAGGCATGGGGGGAAGTATTTAGATGAAAAAATGGATGAGATGATTAAATTTATGGAAGATAGTAAAAATAATTAAGAAATAAAAAGTCCAGCAATATTATATGCTGGACTTCAATTTGTAAAATATTATTAATTTAATAATAACAAAATATATAACAAGCATACTAATCCAACTGTAGCAATAAAAGCAAGTGTGTTAAATATACTAACAGTTTTACTTTTAAAGACTTTACTAGATATAGAGTATATTCCAATACCTATTACCCCACCTAAAGTATTTCCTATAAGATCTGTTATATCTGTTGCTCCAATAGCAAAGATAAATTGTAAAACTTCAACAGATAAACTAATTAAAAAAGCTACTGAAGTTTTTTTAGTAAAAGACCAATCTTGTTTTAACATACATGTGTAAATTCCAACAGGAACGAATACCAGTATATTATTAATAATTTCACTGATATATATTTTTCCGTTAACAATAACTGAGCCAGAAAAAGGAATTATATTAATACTTCTATTGTTATCAATCTCACTAAATGATAAATTCATTTTAAATAAAATAATCCATATTAATATACAAAAATATATTGCAGACAAAATCATAGTTAAATTAAGTTGTTTTTTATTTTTCATTTAAGTTCTCCTAAATATTTAATTATAGTATAAAAATATAAAATATCTTTCATTTTGATTAAACTCAGTAAATAAATGACAAAAAATTTAATCAAAACTTATTCTATAATATTTATGGCGATATTCTTTAGGCGTAAGACCTGTTTCATTTTTAAATACGCGAATAAAGTAACTTTGAGAGCTAAAAGAAAGATATGAGCTAATATCTGAATAGGAATAATCCGAGAATTTCAACATATTTTTAGCTGCTTCAATGCGTTTTTTTATTATGTAATTAGTAATAGTAATTCCAACTTCTTTTTTAAAAAGAGTAGAAAGGTAGCTAGGATTTAAATCAACATACTCTGCAAGTTTAGTAACATTGATAACTTCATTTAAGTGATAATAAACATAATCCATGCATAGAACAATTGGTTTAGAGTAAATATTTTTCTTTTGTAACTCATTCATATGTTTAGTAAAAAAAGTAAACATTTCTGTATGTATATCTTTTACCTCATTAGTACTTTTACATTTATCTATTTTTTGTATAAATAAATCGCTAGCATTATAAGCTGTTTCTGGTTCCATTCCACCTTCTATTGCAAAACGAGTTGCTAATGTAATAGATGCAACAAATAAATATTTTATATTATTAATAGGATTATCTGAAAGTACACCTACTGTTGAAGATGAGAACATTTTTATACTTTCTTCAATAGCCTTTATTTTGCCTTCTTTTAGATATTCATATTGAAGCATCTCCTCATCATAGGTATGATGTCTATATTCATTTTCTCTATTTATAAATGCCATATATTCAAGTTGCTTTTTATTTATAGATTTATTTTTACTAATCACTATTACCAACTCCTTTTATGTGAGAATTATACCATAGAACTAATAAATTTATTATAAATATTTTATTGAGAATGATATATTGAAGTAAATAAATTATTTAATAAATATGGTGTTGGATAGGAGAATTATTATGAGAAAAGTTTCAGAAAGCATAAAAGATATTTTGAAGAAAAATTTAATAAACTTAATACCTTTTGAAGAAAATCAACTGTATAAAGAAATTTATATAGATTTTCTAAAAGAGATGATATATAAGTAAAGTAGATAGAATTATATTAACAAAAAATAGCCCTAATAAATAAGGGCTATTTTTAATTTTAATCAAGATTTAACAATAATGTCTTTTATGATAATGATAGATAGCTTAGAATTTAAATGTGTATATAAAATAAAAATAATAAATTTATTTATAAAAAGTGTAACGAAATGAGTTTTTTTATCACTAATATCATGAAAGGAGATTTATGTTACTAAAAAAAAATATACGAAGAATATAAGCAAGATGTATTTAAATATCTTGTAACCTTAACATATGATACCTCACTTTCAGAAGATTTAGTGTCTGAAACTTTTCTAGGTGCATTAAAGTCATTATATAAATTTAAAGGAGAATGTAGTATTAAAACATGGCTTTTTTCAATTGCAAGAAATAAATGGTACGAGTATTTACGCAAACAAAAGCCAACTATTTCTATAGATGACTTAGCTTATAACTACCTTTTAAGTGAAAATGATTTAGATGGTTCTTTAATAAAAAAGGAACTTGCAAGTAAAATAAATACATTACTTGATAATGAATCATCTAGAACAAAAGATATTATTTTTATGAGAATTGAGGGATACTCATATTTTGAAATAGGAAAAAAGTACAATATATCTGAAGGCTCTGCAAGAGTAATAGATTATAGAACTAAAAAGAAAATTAAAGATACTTTGATGAAGGAAGGAGTAGTATATGAATAAAATATCATGCGATATTTGTATGGATCTAATTCCATTAGTGAAGGATAAAGTAGCTAGTGAAGATAGTCAAAATGCAGTAATTAAGCATATAGATAAATGTAGTCAGTGTAGAAGTTTATTTAATGAAACTAATACCAAAAATCATAATATAGATGATAAAAAAATTATATCTAAAATAAAAAAACAACTTATACTGGTATCAGTTATATTAGTTATACTAGGCTCATTTATAGGTATAGCAATTACTGAAAGTGAAAATATGTTTTACAATATACTAATTATGCCTACCATAGGAGCTTTATCATACTTTGCTCTTAGAAAAAAATCATACATTACCTTAGTAACCATGTTTGCTTTTACATATGTATATAATTTAATTAAATATATAATAGGTGGCATATTTGATAAATCTCAATTGTTATCATATATAACAGCTCCTATATTGTGGGCTATAATATATACCGGACTTTGTGCTATTGGGATTTTAATTGGATTTTTACTTTATATTGCGTTAAAAAAGGAGAAAAAATAATGAAAAAATTTATAAAAATTTTATCAGGGGGATTAGCTTTTTTATTAATAATAGTTATACTGTACTTTGCAAATGGTTTATTAGGAAATCCTATATCTAAGACAGTAGCAAATAATGTGTCCAAAGAATATATAGCTAAAAATTATCAAAATATGAAATTAAATTTATCAAATGCTTCTTATAGTTTTAAAACAGGTGATTATTATGTTCAAGTAAAGTCTCCTATAAGTAAAGATACACATTTTTCACTTACCATATCACCTCTTGGAAAAATAATAGGGGATACTTATGAAAGTGATGTACTTGGTAAGTTTAATACTTTAACAAGAATAGATAAAATTTATAATGATAAAGTAAATAATGTTATTGAAAGTAAGGAATTTACATATAAAAGTGATATTTATTTTGGTGAATTGAGTGAAGATATGTTAGATAGAAATAAGTTAGAGTTAGATAAGGATTATAATTTATATGAATTAGGTAAAAAGGCAGGTCATATTGTTCTTTATATTCAAGATGAAGATGTTAGTTTTAAAAAAGCTAGTGAAATTTTACTTGATATAAAATCTATGCTTGATAAGCAAAGTGTATCATTTTATTCTATTGATTTTACTTTACAAAAGCCGAGAAATGAAAATGGAGAATTAAGTTCAGATGATAGCTATATAAGTGTAGAAAAGTTTTTATATAAAGATATATATGAAGAGGATTTAGAAAATCGTGTATTAAAAAGTTACGAAGATTTACAGAAGTATTATAAAGAACAAGATTTGAAAAAGGAAGAAATATTAAATTAAAAAAGACAGGTTCCGATTCCTGTCTTTTTTAGTGGAGAATTATAAAAAATACAAAAGATATTGTTATATTTAAATCATTAACATAAATACAAATATTATACATATAAAATAAAAATATTTATATTAATTTAATAATAAATAAAAAAAGAAACTTTTAATAAAAGCATCTTAATTGATGAATTTAACAACCTTTGATATAATTAATATCTAGAATTAATAAAAAATTACTAACAAATAGTAAGGTATAATTATAAAATGAAAAAAATACAAATATACACAGATGGCGGATGCCGAGGCAATGGTAAAAAATCAAACATAGGTGCATGAGGAGCGTACCTAATATATGGAGAACATACAAAAGAAATAAGTGGAGGAAGTAAAGAAACTACAAATAATATAATGGAACTAATGGGATGTATAGAAAGTTTAAAAGCAGTAAAGAAAAAGAATATACCAGTAGAGGTATATGTAGATAGTTCCTATGTATTAAATGGAATAACATCTTGGATTTATGGATGGAAAAGAAATAATTGGATATCATCAAATAAAGAACCTGTTAAAAATAAAGAATTATGGATTGAACTAGATAATTTAAAAAATCAATTTAAAGATATAAAATTTATAAAGGTAAAAGGTCACTCCAGCTGCATAGTAAACAATAAAGCAGATGAACTATGTAATAAATACATGGATAAAATGCTAAAATAAATATAATTAATATTAAAGCTTTATTACGCTAAAGACTATATATAGATTTATTTTTTATAAATCTATATATAGTCTTTTATTTAAAAACTAACTATTAAAAATAGAAAATCATAGATAATAATTAAAGTAGTATATATTCACAAGAAAAAACCACTTTTAAATTAAATATATTTCTAATTTATATGAAAAGGAGAATATAAATTCATGACAGATAAGAAACAAGTTCCACATGATAAAAGTTTAGATAATACTATTGACCTATTGCAAGAAGGATACTTGTTTATTAAAAATAGGATTGAACAATATCATTCTGACATATTTGAGACTCATTTACTTGGTCAAAAAGTAATTTGTATTACAGGAGAAGAGGCAGCAAAACTTTTTTATAATCCAAAATTATTTTATAGAAAGAATGTTTGTATTACTAGATGTTTATGGTATTAATCATGATTCTAGGGTATGGAATGAACCTTATAAATTTTATCCTGAGCGTTTTAGAGATCGAAAGGAAAATTTATTTAACTTTATACCTCAATGTGGAAGTGACCCATCAAAAGGGCATAGATGTCCAGGTGAAGGAATTACTATTGAAATAATGAAAGCTAGTTTAGATTTTCTTGTTAATAGTATTGAGTATGACGTTTTAGATCAGGATTTAAGTTATAGTATAGAAAAATACCTACTTTACCTGGAGGTAAATTTATAATGAGTAACATAAGAAGAAAGATATAAAGTGACTAAAAAATATATATAACTTTAATTAAATTTAAAATATAACTAAAGTCTATCAAGTAGATAGACCTTTTTTAGTGTATATACATATTTATTTAAAATGAGATTAATATAATTAAAATATATAGATTATAAAAATAACATTGTGATTACTGTAAAAATATGGTAGAATAAATTAAAATTTCATAGGCAAATCTAGAGAAATCTAGAGACGCAAAGCTAAAGGGGCTAAGGTTAATTATTAACTATGCCAGCCAGTTGCCGAAGAATACAAATTCTTTGTTCGTATAAAAATCTTATGCTCACTTATGGTAAAAGATAATTTTATGATGTTTACTTTTGATGGCAACTATCCTTTTTGAGGGTAGTTTTTTTATTAAAAATAATAATAGAATTAAATTTTTAGGCTTGGTAGTACAACCCTTAGTTACAAGAAATATAAAACTAGAATAATAGTCGAGGGAAATATTATGAAGAAAAAAATATCAGCAATACTAGTAGCATCAATTGTAGTAAGCAATGCCTCTCCAGCATTAAATGTATATGCTAATGAAGTGGTAAAAGAAAAAGTTCAAGCAGTAGAAGAAAAAGTAGTAAGTGAAGCAAAAATATCGGCCTTTAATTTAAGTGAATACACTAATTTTGAGGGTTACAATTCAGAGTTTAAAATTCTAAGAGAAGAAATCAAATCAATATCTAACAATGGTGGTCAATATGGATCAAGTTCTATAGATAAAGCTATAGATGGAAATCTTTCAACTCACTGGGAAACAGGAAAGTCAAACAGCTCAACTTTCCAAAATGAAGTTGTTGTAGAATTTAATGAAATAGAATCAATTGATAGAATTGCTTATGCAACAAGACAAGATGGAGCGAAAGGGAAAGGATTCCCAACTCAATTTGAAATATATGCTTCAACAACAGGAGAAGATTCAGATTTTGAATTAGTTTCTACAGGAGCACATTCATCAACTGGCAATATGATGGAATTTAAGTTTGATACTATAACAGCTAAGAAAGTTAAGTTTGTATTCAAAGAAGCAAATCAAGGATGGGCAAGTGCATCAGAGTTTTATTTCTATAGAGAAGATAAATCAATTGATAAGTTAAACTCTATATTTACAAATGAAAATATGAATGAAATAAGTGAAGAATTTAATACATTAGATAAATTATCTGATTTTGAAAATAAAGTCAAAAATCATCCGCTTTATGAAGAATTTAAAACATATATAAATAATGCAAGATTAATACTAGAAGGAAATAATGTAGAATATAAAGATGCCGTAATAAACAAATTTAAATCGTTTAACGATGAAGCTTTATTAGAATACAATAAATTATTTAAAATAAATCCTTCTTCTATAAGTACTAATGGTAGCCATTATGGAAGTAGTAATATAGAAAAAGCAATTGATGGAGATATAAATACTTCTTGGCACTCAGGAAAACAAAACAGCTCAAGCTTTATAAATGAAGTTATTATAAGCTTAGATAAACTTGAAACTTTAGATAGGGTAGTATATACAAGTTTAAACAGCAGAGGATTTGCTAATTCATTTGATATATATACTTCAAAAACAACTGAGGGAGATACATTTGAAAAAGTAACTTCAGGAAGTAGTAGTATAACAAAAGATTCTTTAGAAATAAAGTTTAATCCAACTGAGGCAAGAAGAGTTAAATTTGTATATAAACAATGTTATGAAAACTGGGCATTAGCATCTGAATTTGCTTTATATAAAGAAGATAAACTTAAGGATAAAATGGGAAGACTTTTTACAGATAATAGTATGAGTAAAGTTAGTGAAGAATTTAATACAGTAGATAAAATAAATGCATTAGAGGAAGAAGCTAAGTCACATCCATTCTATGAAGATTATAAAGAAGATTTAAGCAATGCTAGATTACTTGTTGATAATAGCAATGTTCAATACACTGATGCAAAAGTATCTAAATTTTTAGATATAAATAGCAAATTACTTTCAGGTTATGATGAGGTTTACAAATTAGATATAACCAAAATAAAATCAATAACTGCTAATGGCGGTCACTATGCAAGTGAAGTAATATCAAAAGCTATTGATGGAGATTTTAATACTAAGTGGCATTCAGGAAAACAAAACACAGATACATTTACGAATGAAGTTGTAATGGAGTTAGATGAACTTACAACATTAAATAGAATAGTTTATACAGCCCCTAGAGGTTCAAATAGAGGATTTGCACAAGAGTTTGAAGTTTATGCTTCTAGAACTACTAAAGGAGATAATTTTGAAAAAGTGTCTGCAGGATCATCTAGTGTTACTCAAGATTCAGTAGAAATAAGATTTAATCCAACTGAGTTTAAAAGAGTTAAATTTGTATTAAAAAAAGGATATGAAAATTGGGCTTGTGCAGCAGAAATTAGTTTATACAAGCAAGATGAAATATCAGAAAAAATGGAAAAATTATTTACAAATGGTTTATATAATCAGCTAAGTGAAGAGTTTAATTCAGTTGAAGCTATAAACAAATTAGAAGAAGAGTTATCAACGCATCCACTAAAAGAATTATATTCAAATGATATAGAATTAGCTAAAGATTTAGTAAATAATCCAGATAAATTTGAAAATGTGACTATTATAACAGCAGAACAAAGAGGAAAATATACTCAAGAAATTGGCATAAGAAGTATTAATGGTGCCGCATACTCTTCATTCCAATCAACAGGACTATATGTAACACAAGGTGAAGAAATTACAGTTTATGTTGAAGCTGATGAAAATGGAGTAATGCCTAGAATATGCTTTGGTCAATCTGGTAAAGGTCAAGGAGACTGGAGAAGATGGGCAAATCTACAACCAGGTAAAAATGTAATAAAAGCACCATCTGGAATAAATCCTAGTGCAGTATATATAGTAAACGATGCATTACCAAAAGACCAAGCTTTTGCTCCAAAGTTAAGAATTGAAGGTGGAAATAAGTTCCCTACATACATTCATGGAAAAACAGATGCAAATGAATTTGCAAATGAAGTAAAAGAATACGCACAAAAGGTTGAATATAATGATAATGCATTTACAAATGGAAACCCAGAAGGTAAAGTATTTAATATAGTAGAGTTAGTATCTGAAAACTGTATAATAACAACTAGTGCAGCAGGTGCTGTAGAAGCTCTAAAAACAATGGAAAAAACTAATTTAACAGTAGAAGATACTATGAATGAATGGGAAGAAATGTATGATATGTTCCAAACATTCCAAGGCTTTGAAAAAGATGCAAAAGAAGAAAAAGATAGTTACTTCCCTAATAAATTTATAGCTAGGGTATTCCAAAATGTACCATTAGGATTTGCAGACCATGGATACACTGGTTATCTAGGTTCAAGTAATATAGAAAGAAACGGTGGATTCTTTAAGCAAATAGTATTACCTATAACTCATAGAGATAATGACAACTGGTGTTATACTCATGAGTTTGGACATATATTCAATACAAAATATGTTGTCGATGGAGAAGTAACTAATAACCTTTATGCACAAGAATTTAGAAGGATTAAAGGTTTAGGTGGAGATAGAGCTAACTGGAATGAAATTATGAAGAGATTTAATGGACAAGAGTTTGCTATGCATTATTTTGAAAGACTAGATGTATTATCTCAAATAAATATAGCTTATGGATATGATGCTTATGCAAAAATGTCTACATATGTAAGACATAATACTTCACAAATATCTTCGGTAAAAGGTTCAGACCAACAAAGATTAGCTGTGGCATATTCATTAGCATTAAATGTAAATTTACTTGATTTCTTTGAGGGTTGGAATTATATAACAGTTACAGATCAAATGAGAGAAGTTGTAGCCAATTTACCAAAACTTGATAAAAAGATAGAGTATTTACATGGCGGTGCTTATGACTATAAAGGAAATGGATTCGATGAAAATTTAAAAATAGAAGTAAGTTCTAAATTAAATGAAGAAAATGCAACTAATACTTTATCATTTACTATAGATAGTGAAAATAGTGATGATTTACTAGGATATGAAATTTTAAAAGACAATGAAGTTATAGGATTTACAAGAGGTAATAACTTTGTAGTTAAAAGTGTTGATGTAAATGAAAATACAATATATGAAGTAGTTGCATATGCAAAAGATTTATCAACAGCAAAAGGTGTAAGTGTAAAAGCATTTTCACCAATATTAAGTGTACAACAAGATAATATGATGGTTAGCTTAAATAGCCAATTTAATGCAGAAGATTTTGCAAAGGCATTAAATTATAAGGGTGAGGATATAAGCTCTAATATAATAATAGAAAGTAATGTTAATACAAGTAAAAAAGGTAATTATCAAGTTAAGTATACTTTAGTAGATAATGAAGTAGAACTTTCTAAAACTGTTGATATAGAAGTAGTAAGCTCATTTGATTATTTATCTGATAGTGATTGGGAAAGTGTAGAAACTCAGCATGGAACACCAAGAAGAAATAGCAATCTAAAAGGTAGAGTAAATGGAGAAATAAAAGCATTTGATAAAGGGATAGGAATACATGCAAATGGTAAGGTTGTTTATAATTTAGAAGGAAAAAATTATGATACATTTGAAGCACTTGTAGGTGTTGACGGAACAATAGCAGCACAAGATAATTCAAGTATAACATTTAAAGTTGTAGCAGATGAACAAACAGTAGCAACTACAAGAGTCTTAAAGTATAGTGATAATATGGTTTATATAAGTGTACCAGTAAGTGGTATTAGTAAATTAGAAATACAAGTTAATAATGGTGGAAATGGAAATACATCAGACTATGGTGTAATAATTAATCCAAAATTAAGTAATAACAATATGAAACCAAGTATAGATATATCTAAGACTTCTGATATTGTAAAATTAGGACAAGAGTATGATTTAACAGAAGGTGTAACTGCTAGTGATATTGAAGATGGAGAGTTAACAAAAGCTATAAATATTAATTCTAATGGCTTTACAACTAATAAAACTGGAAGATACATTATTGAATATACAGTAACGGATAGTGATAATAATACTACGACTGTTAGTAAAAACATAGTAGTGTATAGTGATGTAGTTTATGCTAGTAATACAGATTGGCAATCTGCAACAACTGATTGGCAAAGTGTAAGAAAAGATAAATCAAGTTCTAATGGAACTATAAAAGTTGGTATTGATGGACAAACTAAAGAATTTGAAAAAGGAATAGGAACACATGCTAATTCTACAATAATTTATAATGTAGAAGGTAAAGGATATGAATACTTTGAAACACTTGTAGGTATTGATAGAAATATATCACAACAAAATAACTCAAGTGTAATATTCCAAATATTTGCTGATGGAGAAAAAGTATTCGATAGTGGTTTAATGAAATGGAGCGATAATGCTAAACTAGCTAGAATAAAATTAGATGGAGTTAGTGAGTTAAAGTTAGTAGCTAATAATGGTGGTAATGGAAATACATCAGACCACGCTAACTTTGCAGATGCAAAATTCTTAATAACAAATTCTAAACCTACGATAGATATAGCTAGTGAGGGGATAACTACAAAGCTTGGTGTAGAAGTAAGCTTAGATAGTGAATACAGTGCAACTGATGCAGAAGATGGAGACTTAACTAATAAAGTAGTAGTAGAAGATAATGTTAACTTCAATAAAGCTGGTAAATACGAACAAACTTTCACAGTTACAGATTCAGATGGAAATACAACTATAAAAACTAGATATATAAAAGTAGTAGATATGAATGATACTACATATATAAGTGATATAGACTGGACATCAGCTCAAATAGGTTGGAATACAATTAAAAAAGATAAGGCAGTAAGTGGAAATGCCTTAAGGCTTACTGATGAAAGTGGAAGAGAGGTTTCTTATGAAAAAGGAATTGGTACTCATTCTACATCTACTATAAAATATGATTTAACTAATGATGATTATGGATATTTCACTAGTTTTGTTGGAGTAGATAGAACAATGTATGGAAGTGTTGGTTCAGTAACATTTGAAATTTACTTAGATAATGAAAAAGTATACGATAGTGGATTAATGAGCTCAAGAGATGCTCAAAAATATGTTGAAATAAATCTTAAGGATGCTAAAGAATTAAAACTTGTAGTAACTGATGGAAAAAATGGGAATGGATCAGACCATGCTAACTTTGCAGATGCGAAGCTTCATTTTGCAAATTCAGAAAGTGTAGAAGTAAATAGAGTAAACCTTGATGAATTAATTGAAAATGTAAATAGTATAAATGAGGCTAATTATACAATAGAAAGTTATAAGGTAGTAAAAGATACATTAGCTGTAGTAGAAAATTCATTAAATGATGGTTATAATCAAGTAGAGATAGATGAATTATATAACACTTTAAAAGAAGCTTATGATAATTTAGTTTCATTAATAAATTGGAATGATCTTATAGATGCTATAGAAAATAATAATGAATATAATGAGTTAAATTATTATAAAGATGTAATGGAAAGTCATAAGAATTTAATTAATGAAGCTAGAAATATGATAGAAGAAAATCAATCTACACAAGAAGAAATAGATTCTATGTGCAATAGAATATTAGAATCATCTAAAAACTTAGTTGCTAGAGAAAATAAAATAGCTCTTAATAAAGCTATAGAAAAAGCAGAGTCTATAGAAAATGTTAATTATAATTCTATTAGGTGGAAAAATTTACAAGATGCTTTGGTAGATGCAAAAGTAATTTATAATGATGTAAATGCAAGTGATATAGATGTAGAATCATTTACTTTCTTAATGAACTACTTAATAGATGAATTAAAGTAAATATTTAAGAATAAAATTGCTGGAATATAAATTTTCAGCAATTTTATTTTTTATATATATTTGTTATAATAATTAATAAATAAAAATGAATTAGGAGGATGTTATGGCAGGGAATATATTTGGAAAAATGGCAGCAGATACATTAGGCTTATCTGATATAGGTAAGATAATAGATCCAAAGGATTTTAACAAAGTTGATGGTGATGATTATATAATGAACGAAGATGGAGAAAAGATATACTTCGTTATAAAATCAAAGTCAGATGAGTATGTATTTACAAATAGAGGACTAATTCATGTAGATGGAGCATCTGCAGTAAGCAAAAAAAGAGTAGTAAAAAGACATGAGTTTAGAAGTGAAAATGTGCACTCAGTAACTTTAGAAACAGCTGGAACAGTAGACTTAGATGTTGAAATAAAATTTAGTTTTGGAAGTGAACACTTTAGTATAGATGTAGATAAAAAACAAATAGAGCAATTAAAAGATTTGTATAAAGCTTTATTTGAAATTGGAACAGTTCAAAATAGAAATAATCAATCATATGAATATGGTATGAATAGTTTAAACATGGCTAATGAATCTATAAAAAGAGCTCATATAGATGGAAATATAGCTACAATGATTGAAGAAGTAACAAGATTTAATTTTAATTGGATGCAAAATGTTAAGGATACTTATAATAACAAAGACTTTGGATATGTTTTTGAAAAATATATAAATAACTAATAAATTAAGTGCATTATATGCAAATTATCACAAATAGATGTTGCAATCATAATATATATAAAGATATATAGGAAGTAACATCATGAAAATAAGATTAGACATGAATACATCATATATAAGAGTATTACATGCGGCACCAAATGCACCAGCTGTAGATGTATATGCAGGAGATATGATATTATTTAGCAATTTAACATTTGAACAATTCTCATCATATATACCAGTGCCACAAGGAAGTTATACTATCAATGTTTATATTGCGGGAACAGAAGAAAATCCAGTAATTAGTCAAAATGTAGATGTACCGGGTGGCAGTATGATAACTGTAGCAGCAACAGGTAACTTAAATAATCTAACATTAGTTCCATATATAGAATCAAATCCAAGAAACCTTCAAGATGGAAAATCAAGAGTAAGGGCTATACATTTATCACCAAATGCACCAGAAGTTGATATATATGTAAATGGAAATGAAATGTTTAGTGACGTGGAATTTAGAGAAGCTACAGATTATATATATGTTAATTATGGGGAATATAGGATAGAAGTTAAGGTAGCTAATACTGATAATATAGTTTTAAGTAGCAATGTAAATTTAAAAGATAGAAAGGTTTACTCATTGTATGTTTTAGGAGATGTACCGAATTTAACTTTAGTTCAGTCTTTGGATGGATGCACGTATATGTTGATGCAATAAATTTATTAGTATAAAAAAGGCATTTCTATTTATATAGAAATGCCTTTTCATATATATAAAACTTATAAATTTTTTATAAGTTTTATAATCTATCTAACATACCTTTTAACATACTAGCATGTCTAGCTTCATCTCTAGCAGCATGATCTATAAATGTATATAGTTCTTCAAGATCTGAATTCTTAGCTTTTTGAGCAAGCTCTGATTTATATTTATTAGAACCAACTTCACCTTTAATCATGTTTGATATATTAGTTTTAGTACAATCTGAAACTTTACCAAGAAGTTCAGCATATTGAGCAGCATGTTCAGCTTCTTCCCAAGCTATGACTTTAAGTACCTCAGCTATTTCTGCGTAACCTTGTCTTTGTGCAACTCTTGCCATAGCTAAGTATAAACCAACCTCAGCAGTTTCACTATTAAATTGTCCTTGTAAGCTTTGTTTAAATTCTTCATTATCTTTTACTAAACCAAGTTGATTTTCTTTTTCAAAATTTAATTTTTCCATGTTAAAAATATTCCTTTCAATAATAGTCTAAGCATATTTTTAACTTACACGTTTGAAAATATTCTATGATAATTTTGTAATATAAATCTATTTTATATATTCATTTAATATGTCTAAATTATATAATTAATAATTGACAATATAAAAAAATATATTACAATTAAATTATAAGTAAATAATTAATGCTAGGGGTGCCATTGGCTGAGAGGTTTATACCGACCCTTATTACCTGATCTGGTTAGTACCAGCGTAGGAAAGCAAGAGTAGATATTAATATAATAATCTAGTAAATTAATTAGAGAGTTATAATAATTTTGAATTTTGAAGCTATACCTAATCAGGTATAGCTTTTTTATTTATAATTCATTTATTTATTGAGGAGGTAAGGGAATGGTAAACACAATAATGTTAATTATATGTTTAATACCTATAGCTTATTATTTATTAAACATAAAGAAAATTAAGCTAGATACAAAAACAATGATAGTTGTATCTTTATTTGCTGCATGTAGCTTTATTTTATCTAAAATAAAACTAATCCAATATCCACAAGGAGGAGGTATTGAATTATTATCATCAGTGCCAATTTTAATGATTGGTTTACTTTATGGGCCTATTACTGGTATGACTTGTGGGTTAATTACAGGAATACTAGGTTTAATAGGTTCGGCATATATAATTCATCCAGCTCAATTTTTACTAGACTATATATTACCAACTATGTTACTTGGACTTAGTGGACTATTTGATTGTAATAAAAAGAGAAATATATTTATAGGATGCATATTAGCTGTGCTTTTAAAGCAACTTTCTCACATACTTTCAGGATGTATTTATTTTGCAGATTATGCATGGGAAGGATGGAATCCAGTTGCTTATTCAATAGTTTACAATTTATCAGGTACAGGATTAGAAGGATTGCTTAGTAGTATAGTTTTAGTTACAATGCCATTATCTAAAATTAAAAGAATGGCAAATATACAAACTATAACAAAAGAACATTTAGAAGAAAGTTATGATAAATAATTATAAATAAAAAAATCCAATAGTTAACCTATTGGATTTTTTTATTAATTTAGTATATATTTATTAATAATTAAGCTTGTTTAGTCTTAGATTTAAATTGTTTTTTTATAGTATTGAATCCTTCTATCATAAGAATAATAGCAAGAATTACTAAAAGTAAAGCTAGGATAGTACGTATATAACACCAGCCAAGTCCAGTACCGCCAGACATAATAGCTAGAACATTAGATTTAATAGTAAGCACTAAAGAAGTAACAGTTACTACAAGCATAAATACCATTGGTATAAAGAACATCTTATTGTTTCTACCGATATTACCAAGCCATGTAGCTATAGCAAGCAAACCAAGTGCAGCTAATAGTTGATTTGCAGCTCCAAATAAAGCCCATATATTTGCATATCCAGTAAGACCAAGACTTATACCTAATACAACAGTAATAAGTGTTGCTACATATGGATTTGTTATAGTCTTTTTAAATCCTGAAACATCATCTCTAGTTTCACCAGGGGCAAGCCAAAATTCTTGGAACATATAACGAGCAAGACGAGTTGCAGTATCTAATGAAGTTAGGCAGAAAACTGAAACTGTTAAAACTAATAAAGAGTATGCTATGTTATAAACATTAGAAAGGCCAGGGATTTTACTTAACATAGATGCTATGCCAGATGCGAATACTACTGTAGGAGTAACTGTTGTTCCAGTTGAATAATCTTTCCATATATATCCTACTGCGCATACAGAAATTAATGCTAGAGCACATTCTATTAACATAGAACCATAAGCTATAGGACGAGCGTCTGCTTCTTTATCTAATTGTTTTGCAGTAGTACCAGAAGCAACTAAAGAATGAAATCCGGATATAGCACCACAAGCAATTGTAATAAATAAAGCAGGGAATAAGTACCCAAGAGAAGTTCCAGTAGGAGCTATAGTATCAGTAAAACCAGTAAATGCAGGTATATCTAATGTTGGATGGCATCCTATAATCCCAACTATAGCAATGGCTATCATACCGTATAATAAAAATGAGCTTAAATAATCACGGGGTTGAAGTAAAATCCAAACTGGAGTTACAGATGCAATTAATATATATATACCAACTATAATCATCCAAGTATTTGAACTTAAGTAAATAGGATGGAAATTAAGACCTAAAGCTATACATATAATTATAGCTACAATGCCTATAACAGTTGAAACTCCTAAAGAAGCATTTCTTCTATAAACTAAAAATCCAAAAGCAATTGCTAATAATATAAACAAAAGAGATATCATAGCAGTAGAAGCATTAGCTGAGCTTGCAACATAATCAACAGCACCAGATTGAGTAAATGTAGCCTTAAAAGTATCTGCAACTATAGATGCAAATGCAGCAACAACTAATATTAGTGTTAAATAGGAGAATGTAAGAAATAGTTTTTTAGCCCTAGGACCTATATTTTGGCCTATAACTTCACCAATGGATTGACCTTTATGACGAATAGATGCAAATAAAGCACCAAAATCATGAGTAGCACCAAAGAATATTCCACCAATTAAAACCCAAAGTACTACAGGAACCCAACCAAACACAGCAGCTTGAATAGGTCCATTAATTGGCCCTGCACCAGCTATAGATGAAAAGTGATGACCAAGTAAAACTGGTGTTTTTGCAGGAACGTAGTCTATGCCATCTTCTAATTCATGAGATGGAGTTGTACGTTTTTCATCAATTCCCCACTGTTTAGCTAGCCATCTACCATAAGTAACATAGCCAACGAATAAAACTATAATTCCTAAAAATAAAATAAATAAAGCGTTCAAAAATTTTCCCCCTTTTACAAAAAATTATAGTTATTTATATAAATTTAATAACTATTTAAATGTAGAAAAATTCTGAAAATATAATTTAAAAAATATATTGAATAGTAAACTACACAACTTAAATATTTTTAGACAGTAAATTTTTAAAAAACTTAGTAGTATCTTTTCCAGACTTATTTCCATAAATTTTACTATCACTAATATTTAAGCAACAAGTACGAAAATCCATCCAACCATTAAAAGAGAACTTAAAATTTTTAAATATTTTACATTTTTTTATAAGTTTATCTACACCTTCTTCGCAAGAATTGCATACAAATAAAGTCGTAATATATGAATACATATGACCTGATTTGGGATTAATTAAACTCATACCATTTTCATAAGCATAATTCTTACACTTTATAAAAAGTTCTTTTGTTAAATTATCAACTTCAAAAATATAAACATATTCATTTGAGTCAGCTTCCCATAAGGTAGCTTTTTTTACTAATACATATTTTTGATTATGTACATGAAATTCACACTTAGCTACAAGTGGTATATGTGTATTAGTACATTTTTCGATATCATAATAAACATTATAACTTTGTAAGATTTTAGACACAACTTCATGTGTGTTTAGTAGTGATGACATGGTATACCTCCATTAAAAAGTTTAGCTTAATTATATTTAAACTCTATGATATATAAATAGATAAAAGACCTAATTAGGTAAAGATATAAAAAATCCTAAAAGTTCAAAGTGAACTTTTAGGATTTAGAATCATTTTCCATATTTTTTATACACTCACCAATTATTTTTATTCCTTTTTCTATATCATCTAAAGATAATCTAGAAAATCCTAGTCTTAAAGTATTATCACCATTATCATTAATAGAGAATATATCCCCAGGCATAAAAATAACACCTTTTTCATAACATTTATTTAATAAATCTCTAGATTTAATATTTTTAAGTTTAACAAAAATATGAAGACCACCATCACCAAGAATATAATCATGTGGAATATGTTTTAAGGCACACTCATAAGCAAAATTAAATTTATCACCATAAAACTTACGGACTTTTTTTATGTATTTTTCAAAACCGCCATTATGCAAATAATCATAAAGGATACCTTGATCTAAAAAAGAAACATGAATAGTTTTACATCTTTTTACACTTTCAAGTTTTGAAATAATGTTTTTATCAGCAAGTATCCATCCTATTCTAAGCCCAGGGAATAAAATTTTTGAAAAACTGCCTATATAAACAACTCCATTACTAAAATTATCAAGAGATGCAATAGGGAATATATGAGAACTAGAGTATAGAAGTTCCTCATTAAATCCATCTTCAATAATAGCAATATTATTATCTTTCATTAAATTATAAAATTTATACCTACTTTCAGGTGACATAACAGTTCCAGTAGGGTTATGATAAGAAGGCGTTATATAAGCAAATTTAATTTTATCTTTATATTTAGAAACTTTATTTTTTAGCATGTCAAAATCTAAGCCATTTTTATTTATGTCAACATTAATAAGATTTAAATTTAAAGCTCTCATAATTTTAAGTGTAGTATTATGAGTTGGGTTTTCACAAATTATATAATCTCCAGGAGATGTAAATGAAGATAGCATAATTTCTAATCCTTCTGTAAAGCCATTTGTTATGAGTATATCTTTATTAGAAGTATCGACTCCTTTATTATTCATATATTTTAATAAATAATCTATTAAAGGTTTATAACCTTGTGCGTATCCATAATTAAGAAGTTTATCTCCTTCAAGGGAAATTCTATTTAGAAAAGATTTCTTTAATTCATCTATATCAAACATAGAACCATCAGGAGAAATACTTTTAAAAGATATTAAGTCAGACCTCCAGGGAATTTCATTTTTTATAATGTCCATTTTATTTGCAGTTTTAGAATAACTATTTTCAAGCGAGTCCCAATTTATACACCAATTACCTTTAGGTATATTGACGTTTGAACTTACAAAAGTTCCTTTGCCAGAAACTGAATATATATATCCTTCAGATTTTAGTTCTTCATAAGCTAAAACTATAGAGTTTCTACTAACTTTAAGAAGTTGACTAAGCTCCCTTGTAGAAGGGAGCTTACTATTATCAGGTATAAGTCCTTTTAAAATCATATCTATTATATGATTTTTTATTTGTATATAAATTGGCTCATTGTCATCTATATTGAGATTAGAGAATAACAATTTATCACCTCAGTTTTATTAATAATTTAATGAAGCGACTTTACTGGGAGTTAAAGAGTATTCTATTATTTTATCTAATAAATCACTAAATCCAAGACCTTTAGCAGCTGCACTTTTAGGAATTAAGCTAGCTTTAGTAAGTCCAGGAAGTGTGTTTAACTCAAGTACATAAGGAACTCCATCATGTATAATCATATCAATTCTTACATAGGCTTTGCAATAGAAAATATCCCAGCATATTTGTGAAATTTCATTTATTTTATTTTGTAAGTTTTCTTCTAGATAAACTACTTCTTCTAAAGCACCATTATCATTATATTTTGCAGTATAATCAAAGAATTCAGAGTTAGCTTTTATTGATATAGTAGGGTAAACTTCATTATTAAGTACAAATGATGTATATTCTCCACCTGAAATGTATTCTTCTATAATTGCGTATTCATCAACTTCTAAAACTTTTTCTATAGCAGGCTTTACCTCTTCCTTTGAACGTACACAAAATGTTGCAACGCTAGAACCACCACTATTTGGTTTTATAAATACAGGATACTTGAAACTTTCTATTTTATCATAATCTATATTTTCACATGAATTAGTAACAAACCATTTAGCAGTTGGGATATTTGAATTTTTTAATATCTTTTTAGTAATATTTTTATCCATACACATCCCACTTGATAGAGGACCACATCCTGAATATGGTATACCTTTTGCGTGTAATATTGATTGTATACATCCATCTTCGCCAAATTTACCATGAAGTGCAATAAATGCAAAATCAATATCATTTGTAAGCTTTGTAAATATATCTTCTGTTTTATCTATAATAATTTTAACTACGTCATATTTATTTCTATCTAAACCATTAAAAACTTCATTACCTGAATTTAAAGAGACTTCTCTTTCTGAAGAGATACCTCCCATTATAACTGCTACTTTCATAAAACCACTCCTAATATATTTAAATTTTCTTTGAATATTAATTCTAAAGAATTTACTTTTCTTAGTTTTCTTAATTTTATTTATACCTAATTATATTAATATGTAGGTCATATCGAAAGTACCACTAGTTATTAAGTTTAAATATAGAGTGGTATATACTATAAAAATAAAATTTTATAACTTAAATTGTTGCAAGTATTTAAAAAGACATATATAATTTAATTGTAATTAATAAGGCGACATGGCCAAGTGGTAAGGCAGTGGACTGCAACTCCTTGATCCTCAGTTCGAATCTGGGTGTCGCCTCCAATAAAAATGTGGGCTTTTTCGAAAAATAATTTTGTTCAGGGGTCGGGCAGACATATATATTTTCTAGTCATGCAATTTAAGTGATGTTGCAAATGACTAGAAAATATATATTGTCTACCTTGACCCAGGTATAAAATAATTTATTCGAGAGAAGCCCTTTTGTTTTTATGTGGAGATTTAGATAATAGTTAAAGTAAGAAAAATACATTAAAAATATATATTTGGTTTAAATTATATTTGAAGGAGTGGATTAAGATGAAAGCTGAGATTTTGACTGTTGGTACTGAGATTCTTTTGGGGGATATTGTTAATACGAATTCTCAGTACTTAGCTTGTGAGTTAGCTAATTTAGGAATTGATGTTTATTATCAAGGTACTGTTGGAGATAATGAAGACAGATTATTTGACTGTCTAAAAGAGAGTTTAGATAGAAGTGATATTGTTATTACAACTGGTGGTCTTGGACCAACGAAAGATGATTTGACCAAAGAAACTGCTGCTAAATTTTTCAATCAAGAATTAGTTCTTCATGAGCCATCATGGAATAAGATTGAGAAGTATTTTAATAAGCTATGTAAAACTCCAAGTGAGAATAATAAAAAACAAGCTTATTTTCCTAAGGAAGCTATAATTCTTGAAAATAATAATGGTACAGCGCCTGGGGCTATTTTAAAGAAAGATAATAAAACTATAATAGTACTTCCAGGACCTCCAAAGGAAATGAAGCCTATGTTTGATGAAAGTGTTAAACCTTATTTAAAAGATTTAACTGATGAAGTTTTAGTTTCTAAGACACTTAGATTTTATGGTATTGGAGAATCTTTATTAGAACATGAGATAATGGATATAATAAAGGCGCAGTCAAACCCAACTGTAGCTCCTTATGCAAAGGAAACTGAAGCTACATTAAGAATTACTGCAAAGGCTAAAAATGAAGATGAAGCTATTAGTTTAATGAACCCTGTTATAAATAAAATATATGACAGAGTAGGAAAGTATATATATGCTCAAGGTGAAGTTACTTTAGAAGATACTGTTGCTAAGTTATTGGTTGACAAGAATTTAACTATTAGCGTTGCAGAATCTTGTACTGGTGGTATGGTTTCTTCTAATCTTATAAATTACCCAGGGATATCATCTGTTTTTATGGAAGGGTGCGTTACATATTCTAATGAAGCTAAAATAATGAGTTTAGGAGTAAATAAAGAGACTTTAGACAAATTTGGAGCAGTTAGTTATGAGACCGCTAGAGAAATGGCTATAGGAGTAGCTAAAAGACATAATACTAATATAGGTATATCAACTACAGGGATAGCAGGTCCACAAGGTGGAAGTGAGGAAAAACCAGTAGGACTAGTTTATTTTGGTATTTATATAAATGGTAAGACAATAGTTAAAAGATATTTATTCAACGGAAATAGAGAACAAGTAAGATTAAGAGCAACAAAAACAATATTAAATGATTTAAGATTAGAAATTATAAATCTTTAATTAAATTTTGGAGGCAATTTATGATAAAACACATATTTTGTGACTTAGATGGAACTCTGTATCATCATGGAATAAGTGATGATGATATAAAGGCTATAGAAGCAATAGAGAAAAAGGGTGTTGTATTTAATATAGCAACTGGTAGAGCTTTTAAACAAGCTTCTAAAATGATTAAAGGCAAGTTAGATTTAAATGGATATTATATATGCCAAAATGGTGCCTTTGTATATGACAAAAATCATAACGAAATCTTAAAAGAAGTAATAGATGATAATTTAGTAAAAAAGGTAGTTAATAGATTTAAATCTGATGATGCTTATATATTCTTTATGCATGACGGAAATATAGTAATATCTGGAGGAGAGGATATACTAGATGAGTTTGACAGGGAGTGTATAAATGATCCGGATTTTTTTAAAAAAGATAGCTTTGACAACTTAGTAGGAAATATAGGGATTTTATCGAGAAATGAAGATGAATTAGGAAGAATGGAGACATATTACAAAAATGAATTTGAAGGAATATTAGATGTTTATTTATCTGGAAAATATGTCTTAAATATATCTCCAAGCCATATATCAAAAGGGAATGCAATAAAGCATGTATGCAGTATCTTAAATGTAAATTTAGATGAAATAGCAACAATAGGAGATTCTCCTAATGATATATCTATGTTAAAAGATTTTAAATATAGTTTTTCAATGGATAGTAGTAGAGAAGATGTTAAAAAAAGTTCAGCTTATACTGTGAAAAGTGTAAAAGAAGCAATTGAAGTTATAGAAAAAACAAATGGTGTTGAAAATTAATTCAACACCTAAACACAATTTATAAATTTATTACAATTAGCTGTATTAATTAATATACAGTCTAATATATAATTTATTACACTATTACATACATAATTTGAAAATAATAAATCATTTTCGTATTCTGTTATTCCTTGATATTCTAGATATAATGAATCAAAGAATTCTTTAAATGTATTAGTTTTAATTTTATCTCCCTTAAACTTTAATAAATTAGTTTCTTTAGCAACCATAGCAAGTTCTTTCTCATAGTTAATATGTTTACTCATACTATGAGACATTTCCCAACGTCTACTATGAGGTACACAGAAAAAGTCACATAAAAAGTGACATATAACACCTAGTTCTTGATTAAATTTACTTATTGAAAAATATTTACTTATACAATCTAAGTCTAAAGTGCATAAGTAGTCTATTTTTTTTAATATCATATCAAGAGATTCTTCCATATAATGCTTTTGTAAAACATATTTAGATGATATGTCTGGTTTTATATTTCCATAAATAAAGTTTTTATCGCTTATAAAAAAAGATTTATTTTCATCTATATTTTCAATTAAAGACTTACCTATTAAAAGATGAGTATTTATAAACATTGCATCACCTCATTATCTTAATTAACGTATATAACTATATATTTAACTTTAATGAAAGATTTTATTATAAATTTGAAAAGCTTTCTACTAATTAAATAATAACAATAAGTAATATACGTTTCAATGAGTAAGAAATTCCAAATAAGTATATAATCCCTAATATCATTTTATTATAATCAAAATTTTAGTAAATTCAGTACTATGTATACTAAGTTTCGTGTATAAATTTAGAACATATAATTAAGATTTTATTTCTAACTATAATAAAAATATTATGATATAATTAGGAAGTATTTTACATCTAAAGGAGAAGACAATGAAAGAAAGAAACAACGGTTATATCTTTATAGCCATAGCCGGTATACTATGGTCAACAATAGGTTTATTTTCAAATAGCTTAATGGAAAGTGGATTAAATCCTAGTCAAGTTGCATTTGGAAGACTAACACTAGGATGTTTATTCTTAAGTTTATACTGCATGATAAGTAAACCACGATTATTAAAGATAAGTAAAAAAGGATTAATATATTCAATAGTAATAGGACTTATATGTCAGGCATTATTTAATTTATGTTATTTAAGTTCAATACAAAGTGTAGGAGTATCAGTAGCAGCGGTACTACTTTATACATCACCATTATTCTTAGCTATATTTTCAAAAGTAGTATTTAAAGAAAATATAAACAAACATAAAATAATATCATTAATACTATGTTTTATAGGAGCGATATTAGCAGTAACAGGTGGAAAATTAGATACAAGTAGCTTAAATCTAACAGGAGTTGGAATAGGAATACTATCAGCAATAGCATATGCACTAATGCCGATAATAAATAAGAATGCATTAAAAGAAAATGAAAGTATAACATTAGTATTATACTCATTCTTATTTGGAGCATTATTTATGTTACCAATATCAAATCCAAGTGAAGTAATAATAAAAATGGCAAACTCATCAATATTATTTAATATGTTATCATTAGGGCTTATGCCAGCTGCACTTGCATACATATTTTACATGATAGGCATATCAAAAGGAGTAGAACTATCAGTAGCAGGAGTAATAGCCTCAGTAGAATTAATATTTGCTCAATTAATAGGTTGGTTTATATTAAAAGAAGCATTCTCAATAATAAAACTATTAGGACTATTATTTATGATAGCATCAGCTATAGTAGCAATAAAAGGATCAGACTCAACAGACACAGATAGTGTATCTGAACCTACCAAAGAAGTATGCTAAAAAATATATTATGATATACCCAGGCGAAAAGTGTAAAATAAAAATTAGCTTCCATTTGTAGCGTAACTTTGCTGCATGGAAGCTAATTTTATTTTACACTTAGCCCGTATAGCGAGTATTTTTACTCTCCAGCATAATTTGATCCTTGGAAAGTACCTCTTCTTTTTAATTCAGCATCAATATCATTTAATACATGCCATTTTTTTAAACTCCATAAAGGACCTACAAGGTCTTCTCTTTTTCCATCACCAGTAAGCCTATGGACTATCATTTCCTCAGGCAAAACCTCAAGTTGGTCACAAACTAACTTAATATATTCTTCTTGAGTCATTAAATTTAACATACCATTGTTAAGCATTCTCTCCATAGGAGTATCCTTAATAACATGAAGTAGATGTATCTTTATACCATCAACGCCAAGTTTACCAACTGCTTTAGCCGTTTCCATCATCATATTATAATCTTCACCTGGAAGTCCATTTATAATATGAACAACTACTTTAATATTTTTAGCTTTTAACTTTTCAACACCTTCAAGGAATGTTTGATAATCATGACCTCTATTTATTAATTTAGACGTTGAATCATGGATAGTTTGAAGTCCAAGCTCAACCCAAAGATTTGTTCTTTCATTAAGCTCTCCTAAATATTCAACTACATCATCTGGAAGACAATCAGGTCTTGTAGATATAGATAAACCTATAACATCTTCTAAACCTAATATAGTCTCATATTTTTCTTTTAAAACTTCAAGTGGAGCATAAGTATTAGTAAATGCTTGGAAATAACCTATATATTTTGCTTTAGGCCATTTTTTTAGCATCATTTCTTTAATATCATAAAACTGTTTAATTAAATCATCCTTAGGATTTCCAGCAAAATCACCGGAACCTTCCTTACTACAGTAAGTACATCCACCATAAGTTACTTTTCCATCTATGTTAGGACATGTGAATCCAGCATTTATAGAGACTTTAAAAATTTTTTCTCCAAATGTATTTCTAAGATAATAGTTCCATGTATGGTATCTTTTATTGTCAAATGCATATTTAAATTTTGTCAATATTATCACCTTTTCTAATAGTTATTAATTGTAATTATATTATTGATATATTACCATAAAAAAATTATATATACAAATTAATAAAATTAAAAATACTAACACATTTATAGTCATATACATTAATTAGTTGATAGTAACTAATGATTTAGAGGGGGATGAATATGGATAAAGATCAAAACAATATAAATAATAGTCATAAAGATGAAGTTGAAAAATTAAATGAAGAAAAAGATGTTGTAGACGCGGAAGATATTACAATTAACTATGAAAATGAAGAAGTTAAACCTGAAGATGAAAAGTTTAATAAAGAAGGGTCAGAAGAAATAAAAGAAGAATTAGAGGAAGAATCTAAAAAAGAGGAAGTAAAAGAAAATAATGATTGTAAGCAGATGAAATTTAAATTTGATAAAAAATCAAAAATAATATCTGCAGCATGTGTAGGGGTAATTATAGTAGGCAGTATAATAGCAAGCAACGTTACATCTAAGTATAAAGCATTAGTATTTCCAGGAACAAAGTTATATGAAGTAAACATATCAAAACTAGATAAAGACAATTTAAATGAAAAAGTAAGTAATATAAAAAATGAAATAGGTAGTAATAAAATAAAAATAAAAGCTAAAAATGATACATATAATTTAGAATTTAAAGATTTAATAAAAACTTATAATGAAGATAAATTAGAAAATGAAGTTATGTCTTATGGGAAAGATGGAAATACACTTCAACAGTTTGGAATGATAATTATAGGTATAGCTAAAAATTATGAATTTGATATAAAAGTTAATGAAAATAAGTTAAATGAATTAGTAAATAAAATATATGATGAAAATAGTAAAGCACCAGAAGAACCTAAAATTTCTATAAATGGAGATGATATAGAGATAACAGAAGGTAAAAAAGGTAATGTTGTTGATAAAGAAAGCTTAGTAGCTACACTAAAAAATATGATAGAAAATTATGATGGTAATAATGAAGCTAAAAATATAGAAGTAAGTTATATAGAAGAAGATCCCAAAATAAGTGTAGATGATTTAAATAAAGTAAATACTAAAATATCTAGTTATTCAACTACATATGGAACTGGTGGAGGAAGAGGAAAGAATATAGAAGTTGCAACAAATAAAGTTGATGACTTATTATTAATGCCAGGTGAAGAATTTTCTTATGAAGCTACAGTAGGTCCAGTAGAAACTAGTAATGGATATACATATGCTCCAGTTATTTCAAATGGAACACTAACACAAGGCGTTGGTGGTGGAGTATGTCAAGTATCAACTACTATATATAATGCACAATTAAGAGCTGGTATATTACCTACGGAGAGAAGAAATCATTCAAAGGCAGTAAGTTATGTTCCAAGAGGTATGGATGCTACATTAGCATCAGGTAGTATAGATTATAAGTTTAAAAATACATACGATTACCCGCTTGTAATAAATACATATACATCTGGCGGAACTATTCATATAGAGTTTTGGTCAAATAAAGATGCAACTAATGGTTTAACATATGAAGCAGTTAGTTATGCTAGTGGAAATGTAGCTAACACTTATTTATATGGATACGATTCAAATAACAATAAAGTTTATGAAAAGCATGTAGATACAAGTGTTTATAGATAATAAAAAAGTATTACTGGATAAAAATATCAGTAATACTTTTTTTATTAAAATCTCAAATGGCACTATAAAATTTTTATAATTATGAAAATTTTAAATTTAATATCAACATCTAGTATGTTATAATTTATGTTAAATAAATTTATAATTTGTAATAATTTAATATTATTTATGATATTTTAATCTAAGGATTTCAAATAAAAATAAATATTTGAAGATTTATTGAATTAATAGAAATAAAAGGAGGGTATATGTATATAGAAAATAATGATATATTAACTTTTCTAGGATATAAAAATCAAAAACTAGATGATTCTATTTTAAATATGATAAATTCATGCAAAGAAGAGGCAATTAATCTTATAAATGAAAGATTTATATACGGAGTTTATGATATTGAAGAAGATAAAGATATAAGGCTACTTAATACTAACATAGTTTTAAGTGGAGAAAGTATAACTAGACATTTAAAAGACTGTAATAAGGTTATACTATTTGCATGTACCCTTGGAATTGATATAGAAAGAAAGATAAGATTATATGAAAAGATAGACCTAACAAAAAGTATAATACTAGATGCATGTGCTAGTATATTAGTTGAATCTCTTTGTGATGATATAGAGAAAATAATAAAAAAAGGTTTAAACAAAGAATATAGATATACTTTAAGGTTTAGTCCTGGATATGGAGATTTAGATATAAGTTCACAAAAGAAAGTTATAGGATTACTAGATGCTAATAGAAAAATAGGTTTAACTTGTAGTAGTAATTTTATACTTATGCCAAGAAAATCTGTTACTGCAATAATAGGTATATCAAATAATGATATTAAAAGTGAGTACGATATATGTGATAGTTGCCATGCAAGAGAAAATTGTATGTATAGAAATAATAATAAATGTGCAAATTATAATAAATAATGTTTAAGGGGTATGAATATGGATTTAAGAAAATATATAAAAGATAATATATTAATATTTGATGGAGCTATGGGAACTATGCTTCAAAGAGAGGGAATGATTGGCGGGGAGATACCTGAATTTTATAATATTGAAAAAAGAGATATTATAAAGAATATACATAAAAAATATTTAATGGCAGGAAGTAATGTAGTCACAACGAATACGTTTGGTGCAAATAGAATAAAGCTTGAGCATGAAAAATACAGCGTAGATGAAATTATAACATCTGCTATAAATATTGCAAAAGAATCCATAAAAGAAGTTAAAAAAAGTGCTAATATTTTTCTTGATATGGGACCATTAGGAGTTTTAATTGAGCCAATAGGAACTTTAAAATTTCAAGAGGCTTATGAAACATATAAAGAGATTGTACAAATTGGTCAAAGAGAAGGCGTAGATGGATTTATAATTGAAACTATAAGTGATTTATATGAAGCTAAAGCTGCTATACTTGCATGTAAAGAGTACAGTGATAAACCAATATTTTGTACAATGACATTTGATGAAAATAAAAGAACTTTAACAGGTTGTGATACACTTACGATGGTTACAGTTTTAGAAGCTTTAGGAGTTGATGCTCTAGGCGTTAATTGTTCACTAGGACCTAAGGAATTACAAATTGTTATAGATGAAATCTTATCTTATTCATCAATACCAGTTATTGTTCAACCTAATGCAGGTCTTCCTAAGATGAAAAGCGGAGAAACTTACTTTGACATAGATTCAAAAGAATTTACAAAAGAAGTAAAAACAATGATTGAAAAAGGTGTAAGAATAGTTGGAGGATGTTGTGGAACTGATGATAAGTTTATACAAGATTTATCTAAAGAAGTAGCTAATTTAAAACCGAAAACTATAACACTTAAAAATAATACTACAGTATCTAGTGGAAATAAAACTGTAATAATAGGTGAAAATAAAGTTTTAATAGGAGAAAGAATAAATCCAACTGGAAAGAAAAAATTAAAAGAAGCTTTGCAAAATGAAGACTATGACTATATATTAAAAGAAGCAATAAATCAAGTGGAAAGTGGATCTGATATATTAGATGTAAATGTAGGATTACCGGAAATAGATGAAAAAAATACAATGGTAAAAGCTATAAAATCTATTCAAGAAATTATAAATGTGCCACTTCAAATAGATAGTACCGATAATGAAGTTATAGAGGAGGCCTTATTTATATACAATGGAAAACCCATTATAAATTCTGTAAATGGAAAAAAGGAATCTATGAAAAAGATATTCCCTTTAGCTAAAAAGTATGGAGCAGCAGTAATTGGTCTTACTATTGATGAAGATGGAATAAAAAGTAAGGCGGAAGAGAGAGTAAAAATAGCGAAAAAAATTATTGATACAGCAAAAGAGTATGGAATAGATAAAAAAGATATACTAATAGATGTTCTAGCATTAACAGCATCAGCACAACAAAAAGAAGTGCTTGAAAGTGTTAAAGCAATTAAAATGATAAAAGAAGAACTTGGTGTATGCACAGTCCTTGGAGTAAGTAATGTTTCTTTTGGTCTTCCGAATAGAAGCTTATTAACATCTACATTTTTAATGATGTGCTTTACATGTGGACTTGATGCACCGATACTAAATACATTAGACAAAGATGTAGTAAAGTCAATAAAAGCATATAGAGTTTTAGTTAATGAAGATAAAGAAAGTAAAGAATATATAAATCACTGTATGAATTATACAAAATCAGAAGATATAAATTTTATTGAAAAAGAAAAATCAAAGCACTCTTTAATAGATATGATAAAAAAGGGCTTAAAAAATGAAGTAAAAGAAGAAACTAAAAGGCTTCTAAAAAATTATAAGCCTTTAGAAATAGTTGATAATTATATAATTAAATCATTAAATGAAGTTGGAGATGATTTTGAAAAAAATAAATTATTCTTACCTCAACTTATAATGAGCGCAGAAACTGTAAAAATTGCTTTTGATGAAATAAAAGAAAATTTAAATAAAAGTGGAGAAAAGTCTCATAATAAAGGCGAAATAATACTTGCTACAGTAAAAGGAGATATTCACGATATAGGTAAAAATATTGTGAAAGTTCTTTTAGAAAACTATGGATTTAAGATTTATGATTTAGGTAAAGACGTTGATATAGATGAAGTAATTAGAGTTGCCAAAGAAAAAAATATTAAACTCATAGGTCTTAGTGCTCTTATGACTACAACTGTAGTGAATATGAAATCAACTATAGATGCTCTTAGAGAAAATAACATTGATTGTAAGGTAATGGTTGGAGGTGCTGTACTAAATCAAGAGTATGCTAATATGATAGGTGCAGACTATTATGTAAGAGATGCTAGAGAAAGCGTAAAAGTAGCACAAGGTTTATTTTTAAATCAAGTTGATAACACTATACAAAAAACAATTAAATAAAAAATGATTGTACTTTAATAAAGTACAATCATTTTTTATTTAATCTATATACTAAATAATAGATCACCATAAGTTGGATATGGCCAATATTTATCACTAACTATAAATTCTAATTCATCAGCAACGGCTCTTACTTCTTGCATAGCAGGAATTATATTATCTTTATAATATTTTGCAGTACTTAAAGTTCCTTCATAATCTTTAGAATTTATAAGAAGATTATCCAAAGTATCTAATCTTTTTGATAAGCAGCTATTTAATGAAGAAAGTTTTGATACTAAATCAATTTCTAAGCTACAATCTATATCAGAAGAAAGAGATTTTTTTGATAAAGCAGTATCACTTAATTCTTTTATATACTCACAAACTGCTGGTATAACATCTTTTTTTATCATATCGCATAAAGTAAGTGCTTCTATATTTATTGTTTTAGAATATTCATCTAAAAGTATTTCATATCTAGACTCAATTTCTTCCTTAGTATATATACCATGTTTTTCGAATAATTTTATATTTTTATCTAATGTATAATAAGGAAGAGCATCAACTGTAGTTTTTAAGTTAAACAAACCTCTTTTATTGGCTTCTTCTACCCATTCATCAGAATAATTATTTCCATTAAATATTATATTTTTATGTTTTAAATAAGTATCTCTTATCAAATTATTTACATCACTTTCAAAGTCATCAGATTTTTCAAGCAAGTCAGCAAACTCACATAATGAATTACCTACTATTGTATTTAAAATAGTATTCGGACAAGCAATAGAAACTGTTGAACCTAACATACGGAATTCAAATTTATTTCCTGTAAATGCAAATGGTGAAGTTCTATTTCTATCAGTAGAATCTTTTTTAAATGAAGGTAGTACATCTACAGCAATTTCCATCTTAGCAGCAAGGGATTGATTATATTCAACATTATCTTCTATAGATTGTAAAACTGCCTCTAAATCAGAACCTAAGAACATAGAAACTATTGCAGGTGGAGCTTCATGTCCTCCTAAACGATGGTCATTTCCAGCACTTGAAACGGATATTCTAAGTAAATCTTGATATTCATCTACTGCCTTTATTACAGCTACTAAGAATAATAAAAATTGAGTATTATCTCTAGGATTCTTTCCTGGGCTTAATAAATTCTTACCAGTGTTAGTACATAAAGACCAGTTATTATGTTTACCACTACCATTAAGGCCAGCAAATGGTTTTTCATGTAAAAGACAAACTAGGCCATGTTTAATTGCGATAGTTTTCATTAAATCCATTACAAGTTGATTATGGTCACTTGCAACATTACTATTAGCAAATATTGGAGCTAATTCATGTTGAGCAGGAGCAACTTCATTATGTTCAGTTTTTGATAATACTCCTAATTTCCAAAGTTCCTCATCTAGTTCCTTCATAAATGCAGCAACTCTAGGCTTTATAGCTCCAAAGTAATGATCATTAAGTTCTTGACCTTTTGGAGATCTTGCACCTAATAAAGTTCTTCCACAAAATTGTAAATCTTCTCTTTTATCATAAAGCTTTTTATCTATTAAGAAATATTCTTGTTCTGGACCAACTGTAGTTGTTACTCTAGTTGTAGTAGTATCACCAAATAATTTTAGTATTCTTAAAGATTGTTTATTTATAACTTCCATAGATCTAAGTAAAGGAGTTTTCTTATCTAATACTTCCCCTAAATAAGAGCAAAATACAGTAGGTATACATAAAGTATTATCTCTTATAAATGCATAAGATGTAGGATCCCAAGCTGTATATCCTCTAGCTTCAAAGGTACTTCTAAGCCCTCCAGATGGAAAACTTGATGCATCAGGTTCACCTTTTATAAGTTCTTTTCCAGAAAACTCCATTATCACAGATCCATCAGATGTAGGAGAAATAAAACTATCATGTTTTTCAGCAGTTATGCCAGTCATAGGTTGGAACCAATGAGTAAAATGAGTAGCACCTTTTTCAATAGCCCAATCTTTCATAGAATTTGCAACTATATTTGCTATATTTATATCAAGAGTTGATCCATCATCTATTGTTTCTTTTAATTTTTTATAAACATCCTTAGGTAATCTTTCTTTCATTACCTTATCATTAAATACCATACTTCCGAATATATCTGGAATATTTATCATAATAAATTACCCCCAAATTATTATAGTAGTTAAATATAAGAGAACTTCTTTGTATCTTATATTTTATTTTTAAAATAAAAAAAGCGCAGTAGGTAATAACCTACAGCGCCTTTGCTGTTTTATTTATTATTTATAGTGTCATTGTATGAAAATAATTTTAGATTGTCAACATAAAAAAATATATCTATAAATAAATATTTTTTTATTATTGAAAATAATCGAAATAATCGGAATATATTGACACAAATATATATCTGCTTTACAATTATACATATTAAAATGAACAAAGGTGTTCATCATGAGGTAAAAGTCTGTATTTTTATCTTTTGATGAGCACCTTTTTATTATTTTTAGGAGGACGTTATGAGTTATAAAGAGAGTGAAGTAATGGAGTTTATTGAAGATAACGATGTTAAATTTATAAGACTTGCATTTTGCGATATTTTTGGAATGCAAAGAAATATATCTATAATGCCAAATGAGTTAGAAGATGCGATAAAATATGGAGTAAAATTTGATGCATCTTTTATGAGTGGATTTATGAATATAGAAGATAGTGACTTATATTTATATCCGGATCTAAAAACTTTATCAATACTTCCTTGGAGACCTCAACATGGAAGGGTTATAAGATTTTTTTGTGATATAAAGTATCCTGATGGTCGTCATTTTGAGGGTGATGGAAGACATATAATGAAGTCAGTAATAGATAAAGGACGTGATTTAGGTTATTTATTTAAAGTAGGTTCAGAGTGCGAGTTTTACCTATTTGAACTAGATGAAAATGGAAGCCCTACAAATATACCACAAGACTTTGCTAGTTACTGCGATATAGCACCATTGGATAAAGGTGAAAACATTAGAAGAGAAATATGCCTAATATTAGATGAGATGGGAATAGAGTTAAATAATTCACATCATGATCATGGGCCGGGACAAAATGTAATAAATTTTAAAATCTGTGGGCCACTAAGTGCTGCAGATAATATTATTAATTTTAAATCAGTTGTGAAAACAACAGCATCTACAAATGGATTATTTGCATCATTTATGCCAAAGCCACTTGCAAATGAAAGTGGAAGTGGATTACATCTTAATTTTATGATTTGCAAAAATGAATTAAATTTATTTGAAGATCCTAAAATGGTAGATAAAGAAACGGCTGATAAGTTTATTGCAGGAATATTGAATAGGTTAAAGGAGATAACTTTATTTCTAAATCCAATAACGAATTCATATAATAGATTTGGAAATTTTCAAGCACCTAAATTTATAACTTGGTCTAAAAGAAATTTATCACAACTTATAAAAGTTCATATAAGAGATGGTGAATATACAAATATTGAAGTTAGATCATCTGATTCATCTTGTAATCCATATATAGCATTAGCTCTAATAATAAGAGCTGGACTTGAAGGAATAGAAAATAATTTACAGCTTTGTGAAGCTTGTGATGTAAATTTAAATAAAATATTACAAAAAAATTTAAATGATATAGATGCATTGCCTAAAAATCTTTTTGAAGCTATAAATTTGTCAAAAAATAGCCGATTTATAAAAAGTATATTACCTGAAAATGTAATCAACACATATATAGAGACTAAGGAGTATGAGTGGAGAAAGTACGACGCAAGAACAGACAAAGAAAAGGTAGAAAGAGAATTATATTTCTTAAGTGTTTAAGGTATATCTTTTAAGAAATGGATGGTGTATATATGTCAAGTGCCTTAATTGTATCGAGTTCAGAAAAGGGGAAGAGTATTCTTTCTGAAATTATAAAAATGAGTGGATTTTCTAAGATAGAAACTGTAAGCAATGGAAGTGAAGTACGAAGAATTCTTATACAAAATAATTTTGATATAGTACTTATAAACGCACCATTAACTGACGAATTTGGGCATGATTTAGCTTTAAATATAACTGAAAATACATCATCAGGTGTAATACTTATGGTAAAAAGTAATATTGCAGATGAGATATCTGCAAAAGTTGAGGATTTTGGTGTATTTATTGTTGAAAAACCTTTAAATAAACAACTATTGTATCAAGCAATTAAGTTAATATCCACTTCAACAAAAAGAATAACAAAACTGAAGGAAGAAAACTTGAAACTAAAAAATAAAATAAGTGAAATTAGGTTAATAGATCGAGCAAAATGTATTTTAATACAATACTTAAATATGACAGAGCCTCAAGCACATAGATATATAGAAAAGCAAGCTATGGACAGAAGAATTACTAAAAAAGAAGTAGCTCAAAATATACTTAAAACTTATGAAAATTAAAATATAAAATATGGAGGAGTAAATAATGACAAAATTTATATTTGTAACAGGTGGAGTTGTATCTGGCTTAGGAAAAGGAATAACAGCAGCATCTTTAGGACGATTATTAAAAAATAGAGGACTTAAAATAGTTGCTCAAAAACTAGATCCTTATATCAACGTAGATCCAGGTACTATGAGTCCATATCAACATGGGGAAGTTTTTGTTACAGACGATGGAGCAGAAACTGATTTAGATTTAGGTCATTATGAAAGATTTATAGATGAGAATTTAAATAAATATTCAAACTTAACAACTGGAAAAGTATACTGGAATGTACTTATGAAAGAGAGAAATGGTGAGTATTTAGAGGAAACGGTACAGGTAATTCCCCACATAACTAATGAAATAAAAGATTTTGTATATTCCGTTGGAGAAAAAAGCAATGCAGATATTGCTATAGTTGAAATTGGGGGAACAACAGGTGATATAGAAAGTCAACCATTTTTAGAAGCGATAAGACAAATATATCAAGAAGTTGGAAGAAATAATTGTATATTTATACATGTTACATTAATACCTTATATAAGTAGTTCTGGTGAGTTTAAATCAAAGCCAACTCAACATTCAGTAAAAGAACTTCAATCCTTTGGAATAACACCACATATTATTGTGGCTAGATCTGATGAGGCAATTGATGAAAATACAAAACAAAAAATAGCACTATTTTGTAATGTGAAACCTGACTGTGTTATAGAAAATAATAATACAGATGTGCTTTACAAAGTGCCAATTATGTTAGAAGAAAATGGGTTATCGAAAGTTGTATGTAGAGAGTTAGGAATAAAATATGATGAGTGTAATTTAGCTGAATGGAACAATATGATAGATAGAATTGATAATAGAGAAAAGAGTATAAAGATATCTTTAGTTGGTAAATACACAAAATTACATGATGCATACTTATCTGTAGTAGAAGCTCTTAACCATGCAGGATATGAAAATAAATTAAATATAGAGATAAACTGGATTGATTCAGAATATGTTAATGATATTACAGTAGATGAGTTATTAAAGGATAGCGATGGTATATTAGTTCCTGGAGGATTTGGAGATAGAGGGATAGAAGGTATGATTAGAACTGCTAGATATGCTAGAGAAAATAATATACCATATTTGGGTATTTGCTTAGGTATGCAAATAGCAGTAATTGAGTTTGCAAGAAATGTATTAAAATTACATGAAGCGAATTCTAGTGAATTTGTATACTATGGTAAGTATCCTGTAATAGATTTAATGCATGATCAATATGGAAACCTACAAAAGGGAGGTACTATGAGATTGGGAGCATACCCTTGTAAAATAAAAGAAAATACTCAATTGTTCAAGTCATATAAAACTAGTGAAATATTAGAAAGACATAGACATAGATATGAGTTTAATAATAAGTATAGAGCGATTTTTGAAAATTCAGGAATGATTATATGCGGAACATCGCCAGATGATAAATTAGTAGAAGCTGTAGAGGTAGAAAATAATGATTTTTATGTAGGAGTTCAATACCATCCAGAGTTTAAGAGTAGACCAAATCGTGCAAATCCGATAATAAAACAATTTATAAAGGTATCTTTAGAGAATAAAGAAAGAAATATAGAAGTAGAACTTAATAGTTTATCATATCAAAATATATTTTAATTAATATAAAAAGTGATAGATAATTATACCTATCACTTTTAAACTTAATTTATCTTAGGCTATTACCTTTAGCAAATAAACTTAATCCTATCATTAGCACGATAAAAGACATAATAGAAGATATAAATCTAGATAAGAATAATGGAGACATAATCAAAGTTATTCCAAAGAAAATAACAATTACATTCCATAAACCAAATCTAAAGTAAGGATTGTTTTTATTAGTAATGAATTTTAATAATTGATTAACTAATAAATATGCACCTATTACGGATGAAATAAAACCTTGGATTTTAGTTGGAAATAAAAATAAAAGTACAACTAAAATTAATAAGATAGTTTGACTTTGTTTATAAGGTTTAAGTTCTTCTTTTGGAGTGTATCTAGATAGTTCATTAATATTTTTTAAATTTAAATATGCTATAAATAAAAGTGATAGTCCTAATATCCAAGATACTAATTTAATTCCAAATCCTTTAGATACTAAAGATAATGTACCTAAAATAATTAGTATTAGACCAAGTGCTATGAACTTAGTGGCATTTTCTCTTTTATTTAAACCATCTAAATTGATATTAAAAAATTGAAACATAAATTCACCTCATTATATATAATACAAATAAATATTTTATAACATTATAACATAAAATTATTATTTGTAAAAAGTAAGCATGATAGATTATGGACAAGAATATTAATTAATATAGAGCTTGTATTATAGAGTTTATTAATAATGAGGAGGTTTAATTTTGTCTAATTTAGGAGCAGTAATATTTGCAATATTAGCAGGTCTTTCTACCACATTAGAAGCATTTTTTAATGGAGAATTAGAAAAACATACAACAGCTATGACAGCTACGTTTATAAGTTTAGTTGTAGGAGCGGTATTTTTTTTAATAAGCATATTAATAACTGGAGATTTTAAAGATTTAATGAAATTAGAAAATATAAATCCAATATTATTATTAGGTGGTATATTTGGGGGATTAATAATTTACTTTACAGTAAGAGCAATACCATCTCTTGGTGTTTCAAATACATTGACCTTAATAGTAGTTTCACAAATTATATTAGGATTTGTAATAGATAGCATTATATTAGGTAAGAATACTACACATTTGTACAATTATATAGGAGCAGTATTATTATTCATAGGAGTATTTTTTATGTTAAACTAAACATATAAGGCTTATGCTAAATTTTTACAAATAAAATATATAAAGGAGATTTAATATGAACGATAAATTTGTAATGTCTTTTAGTGGTGGAAAAGATAGTATGCTAGCTTTACATAGAATGATTAAAAATGGGAATACTCCAGTTGCTCTTTTAACTACTGTAAAAAAAAATCAGGATTCATCTTGGACACACGGTATAAATAATAATTTTTTAAATAAAGTAAGTGAAAGTTTGGGTATAGAACTTATAACTGTAGAGTGTGAAGTTGAAGAATACGAAAAAGAATTTGAGAAAAAATTATTAGAAGCTAAACAAAAAGGTGCTAACGTTTGTGTTTATGGAGATATAGACATAGAGCATCATAAACAATGGGGAGTAGATAGATGTAATGTATCTAATATGAAAGCTGAATTTCCTTTATGGCAAGAAGATAGAGAGAAATTAGTTTATGAATTTATTGATAGTGGATATAAAGCAACAATAAAAAAAGTTAACTTAGATAACTTAGGTGAGCAATTTTTAGGGAAGGTATTAACTAAAGAGTTAATAGAGGAGATAAAAGCCACTGGATCTGATGCATGTGGGGAAAATGGAGAATACCATACATTTGTAAGTGATGGACCATTATTTAAAAATCCTATACAATTTAAAATTGATAAAATTACCTTAGATAAAAATTATGGTCATTTAGATATTATATAATGCAAAGACAATATTAAATAGGTTAAAACCTATTTAATATTGTCTTTTTTTACTTGAAAGCTATTTCTTTTCCCAAGCTATCATGACATAATCTTTTCCAGTTTCCTCTTTTACTAAATGTTCAGCTTTGTCAATAGCTGCTTTTTCAGATGAATTAAGATTAGCTAATTCAAAATGTCCATGATTACAATTACATCCTGAACTACAAGTCGATTTGTTTTCCATATTAAGTCCTCCTTAAGATGAATTAGTTATATTTTATGAATTAATAAGAAATATATAAGTAAATAAAATTTGAATTTTTAGAAATAATAAAAAGTTATTATAAAATTTGCTAGATATTTATTTTGTAATAATACGTATAAGTATCAAAACTAAATGCATATATAAATAAGGTAGGTAAAAATGTAAAATATAAATTTTGAAGAAAATTATCATATAACTATGATTTATAGAGGATATTACATCAACAGTAAAGAATATATATGGTGTATGTGTAACTTTGTAAATAAAATAATTATTAAATAATAGGAAATGCTATTGATATATACGATATATTTTTTTATAATTAGGTCAAGTCCACTAAAATTTTTTATAATTAATAGGCTTATTAGTTGTAAAAAGATAAGGGGGGAATACTTTTGATTACAAAAGTAAATGAAAGCTTAGAAAAAGCGTTTTGGGAATATGTATCGCATGAAGAGCGTATTAATTTATTCATAATAGGCGATGTTGAAAATTATGGATTAAATACAGAATTTCAAGAAGTTTGGTTTCAAATTTGCAACGAAAAGATTGCTGCTGTAATGCTAAGATATTACAAATCTTTAGTAATTTATAGTTATGAGAATGATTTTGATGTAGATGAAATGATAAGTCATATAAATACTTTGGATATAAAAGAGATTAGTGGGAAAAAATCGGTTATAGATAAATTATTAGACGGATATGAAGATTATAAAGAATTTAAAGAAACTTATTTTTGTAGCTTAAAAAGTTTAAATAATATAGAAACTTTAGTAGGTACAGAAAATAAGATTCAAAAAGCTGAAGTAAAAGATTTAGAAGAATTAAATAAATTCTTAAGTCAAATAGATGGAATGCATGCACCAGATTATATACCATCAAAGACTAAGCAATTAAATGAGAAGAATACAAGGATTTATTTTGTAAAAGATAATGATAAAATAATAAGCACAGTATCTACAGGAATAGAGACAAGCTTTTTAGCTATGATTTGTGGTGTAGGTACAGATATAAATTATAGAAATAAAGGGTTAGCTACATATATGGTATACACATTATCAAAAGAATTATTTAATGAAGGTAAAGTACCTTGTTTATTTTATAATAATGAGTACGCAGGCAGAATTTATAAAAAAATAGGATATGAAGTAGATGATAAGTGGAGCATTTTATTAAAATAATCACCAGGAGATTAAAATGGAAAAAATATATAGATTAAAGCAATATGGATTAAAAGCATTAAAAGAGACTGTTATAATAGTATTAGTAAGTTTAATTTTACTTTATTTAGGTTTAAAATTAGATAATTCTATAATTTTAGATTTACTAATTAACTTTAAAAATATAGTACTTATTGCAGGTATAGTTTTATTTGTAATTTGGTATTTTATTATATTAGGTGTTAACTATATATATGGAGAAATGGATATAAGATCAAAAAAAAATAAAAAGTAAATTAAAAGCGAGTATGTAAGTACTCGTTTTTTTAGTTAAATAAATGAAGTTGATGCAAATAGTAAAGTTGGATAAAGTACTTACCATTATAATATATTTGATAGATACACATAATAATACTGCAATTAAAAATATTTTATTGAAGGAGTACTATATGAAAAAGTCCTTTAAAACAAATTTAAAAATGTTTTTAATTATTTTTACTTTAATAGTATTATTTCCAAGTTGTATTCATTCAATGCAAAAAAAAGAAGAAATTCCTTCAGAAGTTATTATAGGAGGAGAACTTTTACAGATTAATATGGATACTCAAAAAGTTATGTATTATAAAAGAGATAACAAATTTAAAAATTTGGAAAACTTCGATTTAATATGTAAAATAGATAATAAAAAAATAAAAATAGAAATGATATTTTTAATTATATTATCTATAACAAAGCTAAAAATTATAAGGTTTTAATATTAAGAAATGGAAAGTATGAAAACATAATGTTAAGTAAAGAAGAACTTAATCCATCCTATTTTACAGAATACATTCCATTTTGCGCTACATTAACTTATATAGATCCAAAAGAAAATACATTTGGAGCTGTAGGACATAATATAAGAGTTAATGAACTAAATGATATAATTTCAAAACAAGGTAAGATATATTTATGTAATGTAGTAGAAATAAAAAAATCTAATAAATGTGAAATTGGTAGTATTTATGGAAAAATGAAAGACAAAAGTCAAGGTAATATATATAAAGTAAATGACTTTGGAGCAAAGGGAAAAATAACTTGTGATAATTTTAAAGATAAACAAATTTATAAGGTAGGTAAAGTTGAAGATGTTCAATTAGGACATGCAAGTTTAGTTATAAGTAATAGTACTGAAGAAAATAAAAAGTTTTATGATATTAATATAACTAAAATAAACAATCAAGATGAGCCAAGCACTCAAGGATTTGAATTTGAAGTAGTTGATAAAGATTTTATAAATTCATATGGTGGTATACTACAAGGTATGAGTGGCTCACCAATAATACAAAATGGAAAAATAATAGGTGCATTATCACATGTATTAGCTACAAATACAAAAGAAGGTGTTGGTTTATATATAGAGTGGATGATGGAAAAATAAATTCCATCATCTTATTTTTACCCATATAGGAGCAGTAATTGATATCTTATTATTTTGTTGTATTATTTTAGCATAATAAAATGCATCTTCTTTAGCCTTGATAGTAAAATCTAATTTAGCAAAATTAGAATTAAAGCTTTGTTTTTTTATAATTGATCCATTGTTACTTATAATTTGAATATCTTTAATAGTATCACTATTATCATTATCTATAGCACTAACAGAAAAATTTAATTTCGATGGTTTTTTTAGCGTAGAACCTAAGGGTGAATCATTTATTGTATAATCTATCTTTATGTTCTTATCTTCTGTTGCATATACTCTCATATGTCTTAATCCATCATATAAAGCATCCTTTGTTAAGTCAGTAGATAAAATAACTGTTCTAAACTCATTTGCTATACCAAAATCAACTTTGTGATTATCTTGATTACATGTAGGTGCAACGTGCCAACCTTTATCTAAAGCATATTGATACATATCATATGCTTTTATATTTTTATCCATAGATTTATTATATCCATTACCTATTTCTAATAAGCAAATTACTTTATCTGCAGCTTGTGAATATTTAAAGTCATTAAACTTACCAAACTTATCACATGGATGATTAAATTGTCCTATTAAATCTTCGTAGTTAGATATAATTTGGTAAAATCTATCTAAGTCTAAACTGGTATCATTAGAAGAAATAAATCCATCTGTATTTAATACATTAATATGTCCTTTTGGATTTTCATCATTCATATCATATGTCATTTCAAATCCAGATAATGCTATAAATTCACCATTACTTGAATACTTATCAGCACAAGTTATTAAGTTATTCCATTTTTTAGAAGGTGATGAATCATTTAAAGTACACATTAAGTCATTATCTAAATAATTAGAATGGTCTGTTATAGCAAAAAAATCTAAATTAGCTTTATATTTTGCTAAATAATAAGCATCTTCATAGGTACCATGGCCATCGCTATTTTCTGTATGAGCATGAAGTAAACCTCTATAGTGAGTATATACAGGAGTACCAACTGTAAAATACCATTCAAATTCTTTTTTATTATTAGATAAGTCACTTAATTCAATTTTTACTATTTGGTTACCTCTTTTAAATTTAGTTTTAGGCGTATAAGTAATCTTTTCATTTGTAATTGTACAATCACTTGTAACATCTTTATAATTTACAAAAAATTTTACTGATGATAAATTTATACCAGTATCATCTTTATAAGACACTGATATTGTAGGTTTTCCAACTATATATTGTTGGCATTTAGATGGATTTACTTTTTTTATAATCGGTGGAGTTAAATCATCTTTTATTTCATTTATAGCACTTACAGTATCATCATTACTTTCATGTATAAAGACTAACAATAAAAGTATTGGTACTATTAAAAATATTATCTTTTTCACATTCATTAAATCATCCCTTAATAACTAATTTTAAACTCTAAAAAATCAATAGAAGATTTATTTTTAAAGTAAGAATCTAATTTTATAGAAGTATCTAAAAATATATCTAAGCTATTATTGTATATATCTAAAAAAGAGCAGTTATGCTTTTTTAGGGTAATAGGATCTACCCATACAGAGTGATTTTCATTGAGTAAATCATTTACACAATGTGAATAGTTAGAATATATTTCATTATCTATAAAACTATTTTTTACAGTTGTGTTTTTTATATTTAAATAAATTTTAGAAAATAGGTTATATGATGTATTTAATTTTTTTTCTACTTTTTTAAATGTATAATATGATTTTTTTATATCGTCATAAGTGATTTTTTTATTATACACATAGCTTAGTAAATAACTATACATATCACAAATTACTAATAAATCATCATTACTAATATCAATATTTAAATAATCTTTAAAGTCATATGGTTTTAAGCTTTTAAATTTGAATAATATTAATTTATCAATATGAGTTTCAATACTTTTATGAAGAGCTACAGCACTTTTATATTTATATTTTTCCTTTAGCGTTTTTTGTAAACTATATATATATGGATGAGCGTATTCATCTAATATATAGTGAGATAAAAAACCGTATATATATGAGATACAAACGTTTTTAAAGTTTGTGTCATTAAATAAATGTTCTAAATTATTTTTACTATTACAATACATAACCATATTATTAAAAAAAATATTAGTATCTTTATTGTGAATAAGAGCACTTAATAGAGAAGTATTTTTTTTATTCAAAAAGGATAAATCATTATAATAATTAAAAAAATTAGAACCTTGGCTCCCTAAGTTATATACATTAATATTTTTTTTTATTATATTTTGTGTTTTTATATCTAAATTATTAAAACAATCATTAGCAAATAAATAGTGTGTAATAGCCCTTGGCATTTTTTTATCCTCCAATTCATAATTGTAATCATTATGATATGTAAATTTAAAAACCTATATACATTAGAACAAGCTTATGGATAATATAATTTATTAAGTAAATAAATAAAATCATCCTGGGAGGATATTTATGTTAGTGGATTCTATAAAAATAAATGTAAAAAAGAAAGATGCTATTAGAAAGATATTTAATAAAACACCTTTAATTAGTAAAGTAATACAATTTAATAATAAGGCTCAAGATATACATCTAGAATATATAGAGTTTAAAATTTTAAAGTATCAAATAACTAGCAAAAAGGGGAGTATGAATTTATTTAGAAATAGTTCTAAAAAGTTCGATGTAACCATGGTAGTAAATACATATAGCGGATATTCTGAGTCTGTAGATTCTATTCCAATTACAGTAAAAAGATATGTACCAAAAAGTTGTATAAAAAAATCTAAAGTTGATGACTACGAAATTATTGAAGAAGTGAAAAATCAAATTATAAAGTTTATGGAAAAAAAATATAAAAATGATATGTTAGATAATCTAAATATACAAAATATAAAGCTACTAGAAATAAAAAGTATATATAAACCATACTGGGTAGCAGAATATAAAGGAAAAAATATATTAGTAGATGCTTAAATTAAAAGTATAAGTAAAGATCTTAAATTATTGAAATATATTTATTTAAGACCTTTACTTTATATTTAATTTTTATTTGATTTAACTAAATAATCAAATGTTTCTAATCTATATCCTTCTTTTTCCCAGTGAGTAAGAACTTCATCAAGTATTTCGCTATTTGTTTTTGAATTAGGATGAAGTAAAACTATTGCACCTGGATGTGTTCTAGAATAGATTTTTTCTTTTGCAAACTCTGGAGTAGGTTGCTTATCATTATACCAATCTACATAAGCAAAGCTCCAAAATATTGAACTATAACCTAAGTCTTGTGTGTATTTTAAAGACTCTTCGCTAAATTTTCCCATTGGAGGTCTAAAGTATTTAGGCATATCCTTATTTGTAACATTCTTATAAGATTCTTCTACACTAATAACTTCATCTTTAAACTTATCAAAATCATGTATACTTGCCATAGAAGGATGATTTTTAGAATGATTGCAAACTAAATGTCCTTCTTTTTCCATACGTTTTATAAGGTCAGGATTAGTGTCAATATAAGTTCCAACTACGAAGAAATGGGCTTTAGCACTATGTTTCTTTAATACATCTAAGATTTTGCTTGTATAACCATTTTCATACCCTTCATCAAATGTTAAATATATTACCTTTTCATTATGGTCTCCTACATAATAAGAATCATATTTCTTAAAGAAACTAGCTTCTTGAGGTGGAGACGGTTGCTTTCCATCGTTACGAGGATTAAAATACCAATTATATTCAGTAGTACTAAGCCCAGGAGAATAAATTTGAGTTTTAAGCTTTTTGACTAGAGAAAAATTTGGTACAACTAACAATGTGAAAGCAATTAAAAAAGCACCTAATATATAATAATTTTTATAGCTTTTTTTATTCACAAAATCACCTCTAATTATAATAAATTTAACTTTATATAGTTTTTATAATTATGGTCGATTATATACCACAAATTAGAACAATATATCGCTATAAAATTTTGTCAATTAATATAAAATATTTAAAAATTATAAAATGTATAGTAAAGTAAATATTATATAAAACTAAGATAAACTTAGAAGTAAAGTAATATTGAAAGGACTTAAAATGGATGAAGTGGAGAATATAATAAAATTAAGAAATGATATTATTAGTGTGATAAATAATGTTATTTTTTTAGATATAGAAACAAGTGGATTAAATCCGAGTAAATCTGAAATATTAGAAATTGGAGCTGTGAAAATAAACAATAAAGAAATAACTACCTTTAGGTCTTTAATAAAAAATAAAAAAGAAATACCACTAGAGATATTTTCTTTATGTAGTGAATTAAAAAGAGAAGACTTTAATAATGCGATGGATTTAAATACGGTGAAAAAATATCTTATAGACTTTATTGAGGATAAAGTTATAGTATGTCATAATGCAGAATTTGAAAAAAGTTTCTTTAATTTTTATATACCGGAAATTAAAAATAAGATTATAGATTCTATGGAATTAGCAGCGATATTAGAGCCATATCATAAAGAATATAGTTTAGATTATCTAAAAAAGAGAATAACCAATGATAAAAGTGATGAAAAACATAGAGCATTAGATGATGCTATAGATACTATAAACGTTGTGAATGCACTTTTAATGAGACTTAATAAAAGTGAAATTAATAACGCAACACTAGAACCATTAAGTTTTAAAATAAATTCTTATTTAAATAAATTTGGATTATCAAGTTGGGACTGGAGTAGATTTATAGATGAAGGAAATTATGAAATAGATGAATATAACATAAAGTATGAAGATAATAAAAGCAACTTATCATATAGAGATAAAAAGAAGGAAAAGGAAATCTTTAATAAAATACATTCAAAGCATAGTCCATATGAAGACTTGCTTAAGGATGATAGCATTTGGGCAAGTAAAGAAGGATTTATATATGAGTTTAGACCAGGACAGTATGAACTTACAAAAACTATAAGAGAAACTTTTAGAGGAAACCATGGGTCAGCTAATATTGCATGTATAGAAGCACCAACAGGTATTGGAAAAAGTATTGGATATTTATTACCAGCAATTTTAGAAGCTAGATTAAGAAATCAAAGAATAATAGTATCTACAGATACTAAGGAACTACAAACTCAGCTTATAAACAAAGATATTCCTAATATACTTAATTCTCTAGAGTTAAATAATAAAGTAAGTTATGGATATATAAAAGGAAAAAATAACTATATATGTGTGGAGAAGCTAGAATCATATAAATATGATTATAAGTCTGATGATTTAAATAAATTAGAAGTATTAGGAATTATATATCTAGAGAGATTAGTAGAAAATGGAGATTATGGAGATATAGAAGAAATAAATTATTGGATCTTAAATCATTTTACTGGAATAATGAATCATATTATAAGCTCAAGTTGTGATCCTAACTTATGTAGACCTAAAAAATGTATTAAAAATTGTTTATATAAAAAAAGAGTTGAAGAATTAAAAGAAGAAGACATAACAGTAATAAATCACTCACTACTTGCTAAATGGCCATATAAAGAAGAAAAGCCAATTGAAAATTTAATAGTAGATGAGGCACATAATTTAACTGAAAAAGGATATGATTTTTTCTCTAGTATAGTAGATTCTAGGGCTTTTTTATATTTTTTACAGGAAATATATCCTTATGAAAATATATATAATAGTCCATTTTCATATAATAAAAAGCTTAAAAAAGTTAAGATGTTTGATAAATTTTATAATCATATAAGATTAGATAGAACTATTAAAGATAAAATAAGTACAAATATAAACTTAATAGTAGAAGAAATTCAATCACTACTTATTTATGGAGAAACTAGCGAGTATAGTAATTTAAGTATGTATAATTTAAGATGGGAGTTAAATCTACAATCAAATGAAGTTGCTGGAAAGATAAAAAAGAATGGAGAGTATGCAAGTATTACATATAATCCATATAGTGAAAGAATAAAGATTAGCTGTGAAACTATATTAAGAAATATTACATCAATATTAGTAGCTATTGATAGAAATATGGAAGATGATAGTTGTGATAAAGAATCTGATGTATATAAATTTGGTAAGTCAAGGTTTAAGGATATGGAAGATATAAGAAATACTATTCAAGCCTTTTTAGAATATAGCGAAGATGATAATTTTGCGAGAATAGTAGATATAGATAAAAACTTTAAGTATTTTGAAATTAGAGTAGTTCCATTAAATATAGCAGACTTATTTGAAGAAAATATACTAAGTTCTTTATCTACAGGAATATTTTTATCAGCTACATTAAGTGTAGGAAATAAGATGGATTACTTTAAAAGAACGTTAGGAATAAATAGAGTTAATAATTTAGAAAAAGTAATAGAACCTATTTATGATTATAAAAGGAGGCTATCTTTAATTAGTGTAAATGATATTTGTAGTTATAAAAATAATTCATTTATAGATGAAATAAGTATGATTATAAGTGATATTTGTGATATAACTAATGGGCATACTTTATGTCTATTTAATAGTAAGGACAGGCAGACTAAGACTTATGAGGTTTTAAAGAATTACTTACATGAAAAAGATATAGAAATTTATAGTGACAAAAAAGGTATAAATGTACTTAAAGATATAAATAAAAAATGTGTAGTATTAGGTTCTAAAGGCTGTTTTGAAGGTGTAGATGTTCCGGGAGATGGACTTATATGTGCTACGTTGGATAAAATACCAAACTTAAACCCCAAAGATCCTTTGTATTCAACTATAATGCATAAATACAATATACCTTATCACAGAATAAACTATCCTCAGCTAGCTATAAAAATAAAGCAAGCTTTAGGACGTATATTAAGGAGTAAATATGATTATGGTTGCTTTGTTATACTTAATAGTGGAAGTAATAAAACTACTTTAAGGATGCTTGAAAAAGATTTACATGGATGTAGAATTATTAGTATGAATAGAAGTAATATGTATAAGAATATGGAAGCTCATTTTAAAAGATGCAGAGATGAAATTATAAAATCTGCCATTATGGATATTTCAAAAAGTTTAAAAAGTATACAAATTAAAGATATGAAAAAAGCTGAAAATTATATAAATGAAGAAATAAAAAAACGAACTTTGAGTAGTAGAGTACGTTATATGGGTGATTTACAAAAAACTTTTAAAATAAAGTATTTTAATATAAATTATTTAATAAATAAAGATAAGATACTTTAATGATTAAATAATAAAAATTAAACTTTTTTAAAAAATGAAGAAAAATTATATATAACTTTCAATATATGTAGGAAATGTATTATACATATAAATCTTTTATATTAAAATAAATCTCTTGTAAAGTAGTATTTAACAGGGGTTTATTATTTTTTTTATCATAAGTATAAAATTTAAAATTTTCTAATAATAAAAGTTGATTTGGAAAATAACTAAAATTAATAAATAAAGTATTATTGTTGAAATTTATAGAAAATTTTAAAAATAAAGTTGACAATTATTTTTAGGTTGATATAATTAGTATATAAAAATTAATTTATTTATTAAAAATAAGAACTTATTATTAGGGAGGGAAAGAATATGGATAGAGCGGTTAAATCAACGCAAGAGAAAAAAAGTGTATTTCAAAAATGCCTTGATGGAATAGAAGTAGTAGGAAACAAACTTCCTCATCCTATAACATTATTTGCATTATTCTGTGTGGCAATTATGATTATATCTGCAGTAGCAGCAGGTGTAGGTCTTTCAGCAGAAGGAGAACTTATAAATAGAGCTACTAATGAAGTTGAATTCCAAACAATAACAGCAGTAAGCTTACTATCAAGAGAAGGTATAGTTTATATGCTAGAAAATGCTATATCTAACTTTATAAACTTTGCACCACTTGGGGTTGTTTTAGTAGGTATGTTAGGTATAGGTACAGCAGAAGGAAGTGGATACATATCTGCTTTACTTAAAAAGACAGTTTCTGTAACTCCAGCAAAATTAGTTACACCAATGGTTGTATTTTTAGGAGTTATGTCAAATATAGCAAGTGATGCAGGATACGTTGTATTAGTTCCACTTGCAGCATTAATATTTATGTCATTTGGTAGACATCCACTTGCAGGACTTGCAGCAGGGTTTGCTGGTGTTTCTGGAGGATTTAGTGCTAACTTAATAATAGGAACAATAGATCCAATGTTAGCAGGTATATCTACTGGTGCAGCTCAAATGTTAGATCCAAACTATACAGTACAAGCAGCATCAAATATGTATTTTATGATGGCATCTACATTCTTAATAACAGGATTAGGTTGGTTTATAACTGATAAAATAGTTGAACCTAGATTAGGATCTTTCAGTGGTAAATCTCAATTATCAGAAGAAGATAAAAACTTACAAAACTTATCTAAAGAAGAACAAAGAGCATTAAAAATTACTAATACAGTAGTATTATTAATGTTAGCAGCATTAGTTGCAATAGTATTAATGCCAAACTCAGTATTAAGAAACTTAGAAGCAGATACATTTGCAAATTCAATAATAGATCATTCACCATTAATGAATGGATTAGTTGTATTAATAGCAATAATATTCTTCGTGGCAGCAGTTGTTTACGGAAAATTATCAGGTAAATTTAAAAATGAGAAAGATGTTGGTGCTGAACTTGGTAAGTCAATGGCTTCGATGGGATCATATATAGCATTAGCATTTGTTATGGCTCAATTTGTTAGCTACTTCTCATACACTAACTTAGGTACAATATTAGCATTAAAAGGTGCTGAATTACTAGGTTCAATGAATATGAACTCTATAGTTCTAATAATAGTATTCGTATTATTTGCAGGATTTATAAACTTATTCATGGGATCAGCTTCAGCTAAATGGGCTATAATGGCTCCAGTATTCTTACCAATGTTCATGAAACTTGGTATATCTCCAGAGTTAACTCAAGTTGCTTACAGAATAGGTGATTCTACTACTAATATAATATCACCACTTATGAGTTACTTTGCAATGATAGTTATATTTGCTCAAAAGCATGATAAAAAAGCTGGTATAGGAACTTTAATATCAACAATGGTACCATACAGTTTAATATTCTTAGTTGGATGGATAATAATGTTAGTATTATGGATGACATTAGGATTACCACTAGGACCAGGAGCAGGACTAGTTTACAGCTTATAATATAAATAAAAAAAGAAATCTCAATACATTTAAATGTTATGGGATTTCTTTTTTATGTCTAGAACAATATTTAGATATTCTTACTATTTTGTAGAGGTTTTTGAAAAATTTCATATACAAAATCTTTTCATTTTATGGAAATTGAATGTATTTTGTTATCCTTTGTATAAACTATGACTGAAGATTTTGAGTAATTACCTAAGTCTTTAGTATCAATTTTATTACATTACCTAAATTATTATCTACAAGAGAATTTACACAAATACTATCTTTACTTAAACTTTGTGTATTTGATGTATTATTAATCCATTCTAAAATATACCTAAAAAGGGGATTAGAAAAAGGGTTGTCTAAATAGACAACCCTTTTATTATATTTATACTATAGCCTCTTTTACAGACTCAGTATTATCTTCAGTTGATATTTTTTCTATACTTATTCCTGTTAAACCATAAAATAGTGATATTATAGGGCAAAGTAAATTGAAGAATGCAAATGGTAAAAATGCAAAACACCCAACCCCCATTGTGGCAGACATATAAGCTCCACATGTATTCCATGGAATTAATGGTGATGTGATTGTAGCACTATCTTCTAAAGCACGAGATAGATTTTTAGCAGCTAATCCTTGGTTTTTAAATGCATCTTTATACATACTTCCTGGAATTACTATTGCTAGGTATTGATCAGCTACAGCTAAATTAGTTCCAATAGCAGTGAAAATTGTAGCAGCAATTAATCCGAATGTTCCTTTTGCTACTTTTAATATTGAATTAGCAAGTGCTTGTAGTATTCCTGACTTTTCAAGTATACCTCCAGTTACTAATGCACACATCATAAGTGCAACTGTATCTAGCATACTTTCCAGTCCTCCACGAGAAAGTAATTCATCTACAAATACCATACCACTATTTGAAGTATATCCTACTTTAGCAGCTACAATAACATCTGCAGCTGAACTTCCTTGGAAAAATACCGCTACAAATCCTCCAGCTAGTGCTCCGATCATTAGTGCGGGTATTGCTGGTACTTTAAGGATAACCATAGCTATAACTCCAACTGGCACTAAGAATAACCATGGAGATAAAGTATTAAAGCTAGATAGTAAAGCATTTTGTATTTCTGTTATTTGAGCTGTATCTATTTGGCTTCCTGCATACTTCATTCCTAATATAGCGTAGATTATAAGCGCTATTAAAAGAGCAGGAATTGTAGTATATAACATATGTTTTATATGATCAAATAAATTAGTTCCAGCCATTGCAGGAGCTAAGTTCGTTGTATCTGAAAGTGGAGACATTTTATCACCGAAATATGCTCCTGAAATAATTGCACCAGCTACTAAGCTACTTGGCATGCCTAATGCACTTCCTATACCAAGCAATGCTATACCAATAGTTCCTACTGTTGTCCAAGATGAACCTGTAGAAATTGATACGATAGCACATATTACAGTAGTAGCTACTAAAAATATACTTGGAGATAATAAATTAAGTCCCCAATAAATCATTGATGGAACTATACCACTTATAATCCAAGTACCTATTAATATACCTACAACTAAAAGTATTAAAATAGATTGCATTGTAGTATTAATAGTTTCTAAAATTCCTTCTTCTAATTCTTTCCAAGTAAACCCAAGCTTAAATATAGATATGCAGCCAGCAAAAACTCCACCTAATATTAATGGAATATGAGCTGAAATTTCATAATCTTTTAGAATGACTAAGCATGTTACTAAGGTCGCAACTAAGAAACCGATACATAAAACTGCATCAAATAAGGTTGCTTGTTTTTTTTCTCTTGATGATGTCATGATAGACCTCCTTGATTTTTATGAATATAACCTGATATCTAAATTTTAGCTAAAAAAATAGAGTAGAAGTTTCTACTCTAGACTTAATCATTTTTTAGTATATGACTTAATCTAAAGATAGTACTCCACAAATTATTGTGACAGTGTTATACATATTATGTATAACCCCAACATACAAGCTTAAAGCTTCACTTGTATATTTCGGCAATATTACCTTTTGTTTTGCTTCAACGTGCTTACCTCCACAGAACTACTTATTAATATCGCGACCTCTATCATTAGTTATATTCGTTATTCATAAAAAATTATACCATAAAGTAATAACATATGGAAGTGACAAAATATAACTTTAAAAAAAATAAAGTTTAAGTTACAATAATTATTGATTACAAGCGGTATAAAAATAATTGTAAGCTTATAGGAGTGATAATATTGAGTAAAAAAAAATTTTATGCAGTCAGAAAAGGTAAGTGCATAGGAATATATAATACTTGGGATGAATGTAAGTCTCAAGTAAATGGGTTTTCAGGAGCAGAATACAAAAGCTTTTTATCTAAAGATGAAGCAGAAGAGTATATATATGGAAAGAAAGAAATTATTTTTTCGAATGAAGATAACACCGTAGAGGCATATGTAGATGGTAGTTATGAACATTGTATAAGAGAATATGGCTCAGGTGTTGTTATACTAAAAAATGGACAAGTTCAAAAAACATACAGCATAAAGGGTAATGATGAGTCTTTAGTAACTATGAGAAATGTCGCAGGTGAAATAGAAGCATCAAAACTAGCTATGAATTATTGCCTAGAAAATAATATAGAAAATCTAATTTTATACTTTGACTACGAAGGTATTGAAAAATGGTGTACTGGAGTTTGGAAAACTAATAAAGAGGGAACAATAGAATATAAAAGATTCTATGATGGAATAAAAAATAAACTAAATATTAAATTTGTAAAAGTTAAAGCTCATAGTGGTGATAAGTATAATGAAGAAGCTGATAAATTAGCTAAAAAAGCTATAGATTTATAAAAAAATAATAAGACCTTAATGTATACTCATTAGGGTCTTATTATTTTATGATTTAATCAGGAATTTCTCCATAGATATCTTCTAATTCATCTGCAAATGCTATTGGGCTATTTATTGACTCATACATAGCTCTAGCATATATATTTGCTTGATCATAAGTTGACTGCCAAGCGAATATTCCTCCTAAACAGTTATTTAATACATACTGACCTTTTAAATATATAGATAAATCATTTTCTATAGACATAGCATACTGACCATCTCTTATAAGATAAGGAACTCTAGCTTCGTTATCAAATTGATATTGATATCCATTCTTATTTATATAATTTCTTCTAAGTTCGTCATTTGATACAGTTGTAGTAGCTCCTAATCTACCATAGAAAGGAACTCCTAATAGTATTTTTTCAGAAGGCATTCCATTTTGTATAAGATTTTGAACCATTCCATGAACACTATAACCTGATAAAGATAGGTCTGAATCATATAAATTAGCTTGATGTCTACGTCCTCTCTCTCCAGTTTCACCTGCTGTAAAGTCATAGCTCATAAGGTTAAAATAAGTTATTATAGGAGCAATTTTATCTATTTCAGCACTTCTATTTGTATATCCAGTATCACCAGTACCAGCAACACTTAACCATTTCTCATCACCAATTACGTCTCTAATGGCAGTTAATAATAATGTAAAGTTTTCTCTATCATTAATACTTGATTTTATACCAGAGGCACTACTACCTGGATACTCCCAGTCAATATCTATACCATCTAAGTTATAATTATTTATAAGTCTATTAACCTGTCTAGCAAAATCATATCTAGATTTAGGTGTTGAAGCTGCATCTGAGAATCCCTCAGCACCCCATCCTCCAATAGCAGCAATTACTTGTAGTTGAGGATTATATCTTTTTAGAGAAACCAAATACTCTAAATATCTTGGTGTAGGGACTAATAAAGAACCATCAGGATTTATTTCAACAAATGCATAAATAACTGCGTCTAAAAAGTTAGGGTCAACATTTTTCGGATTGCCTAAAACATACTCCATAACAATTGGTTGAAGATCAGGGCAATTACTATTAGTAACATTAGACTGTTCATCAGGACCGTTTATAGGAGGTCTATTTAAATAAGGTATAGTTTGAGAACGTTCTATTTCTTTTACATCTTTACCTGGCATAAAACATAAGTACCAATCTAAGCATGAATATTCTTTTCCGCAATTATTTATTCTTTTTTTCAAATCCTTCCATGTTTTAGGTGGAGGTAAAATTACCGGCATACCTGGAAGCCAGTTAGCTGGAGTAACTATATTATCATTATCAGATGCTTGAAGTGCGTCTATAATTCTTATTATCTCTGGAATATTTCTTCCAGTTGTTAGAGGATAGTAAAGAATAGTTCTTAAAACTTGTTTATCATCTATTATAAATACAGAACGAACAGTAGATGTATTGCTCATAGATTCAGAAATCATACCATATAGTTTAGCAATTCTCATATTAGAATCTGCAATAACAGGAAATGGGATTTCAATACCAGTTAAAGTACAAATATTATAAACCCAAGCTAAGTGAGAACTATTACTATCTATACTAAGCCCTATAAGATCCGTATTTCTTTTTTGAAACTCATCATAATATTTTGCAAAGCATATAAATTCTGTAGTACATACTGGTGTGAAATCACCAGGATGAGAAAATAAAACTACCCATTTGCCTTTATAATCAGACAACTTTATAGGTCCAAAAGTTGTATTGGCTTCGAAATCAGGCGCAGTTGATCCTAAACTTGGAAGACATGGCATATAAATCACCCCTTAATTCAATAAAATATAATCTATTTTATAGTATTAATAAATAGATGTTTATGTTACAGGTTATAATAGTAAGTAGTGTAAGTCTGTTATATACAACAAAAATGTACAATAATAATTGCTATTTTTAGATAAATTTGGTATAGTTAATTATGAATAAATGTGTTAAAAATTGTAATTATAGGGGTGAGTAGTTTGAAAAGATTGGTACAAATACTTATTATGTCACCTATGATATGTTTTTTTGTAACTTCTACGCTGTTTATTTCTAACCTTTTTATGGGAGTAGTTGTTGGAATTGGATATTATTTTATGCTTTTCAGCTTTGGAAGTTTAGCACTATTCGGGACTTTATTTTTATGCAATATAAATCGTATATTTGCTAAGAAAAGAAGAGTACCTCAAGCTAGGGTTGCTAAAAAGGTAGTCAACAAGAAAAAGCAAAATCAAAATATATCAAGAAGAAAAGTATCATAAGAATGCATAATGAGAATTATATAAATTTAATGACGTTAAATTTAATGATTAGTGAGGATGTAAGAATAGGACTATAAACGATATTGATATCATCAAGTATTGTTTGTAGTCCTATTTTTATTATAAATGGAGAATAGTTTCTACTTAAAAATAATAAAAAATAAATAAGAAGTATTTTAGGAGGTAGGAGATGGAATTTGATGTTTTCTACAGAAGTGTAGTTGGATATAAAAATATATTAAAAGGTAAGGAATCACAAGATTATTGTAAGTATAAAAAAATTAAAGGTGGGATAATATGTTCATTAGCAGATGGACATAGTAGTGATTTTTTTGAATATAGCCATATAGGATCAAAATTAGCTTGTGATGCAGGAATTTACGTTTTAGAGAACTATATAAAAGAAAATGGATATAAACTAGATAACATAAAAAATGATTTAGTTAATAGTAAAATACAACAAAAAATATATATAAAGTGGCTAGAGTTAGTAAATAATCACTTTAAACAAAGTAGACCTGTTGTATTTAGAACTGAGTATTCTAAATATGCAACTACATTGGTTTTAGCATTAATTTGTGATAGTTTTAGATTATACTTTAATATAGGGGATAGTTATATTTTAATAAGGAAAAATAATAAATATATTAAAGTTCTAGGAATGAATAATAATTATTTTGTTAACTCATTAAGTAATAATGAGTCTTATAGATATATAGAGTACTATATAGAGGAAATTAATGATGAAAATAAAAATGACTATATTATTCTTTTTAGTGATGGATTTTATGATTCATTTAATAATTATAAAGACATGATTAATGACTTGAATGACACTATATTAATGTATAATAAAAATGTATTTTCTAAGTTTTGGCTTGAAAATAATTATAAACAACATTTAGATAATTTAAGTAAAAATAAAGGGTATGATGATATTAGTATAATGTTCATAAAATCTATATAAATGTTGTCTTAAAAATCAATATCAAAAAAATGTAGTATTATTAATATATTTATACTATATTGTTTTTAAATGTAAATAAATAGAAAGATTATGGTATAATAGATAATAAAAGTATAAGGCAAATATAAATAATAATATTATAGACATAGAAAGGGAAAAGTAATGAAGTTTAAAGAATTGTTTGATAAATTTGCTGATTTTATAGACAACAATAGAGGTAATATAACTAAACTTTTATTATCTGTATTAGCCTTTATTGCACTAATAGTCGTATTCTTTATTAGTAGTGATGAAATGAGTATAAGTAAAGAAGTAGATCACTTAGTAAAGAATATAGAATCAAGAAAATATCAAATTGCATATGATTATTATGAAACTTTAAAGTCAGATTTTTCAGGATCGAAGATGAGTAGATTTAATAAATCTGCATCTAAAAAAATAAATTCTGTAATTATAAATAATGGTGACAAATATGTAAATGGACAAATAAACAAAGAACAATATATAGGTTTAATAAATACTGTAAATGCGTTAGATAATATTAATATAAATATTGATAGTATAATAGAGCAATCAAAAAGAGTTGAAGAAATGTATATAGAAGAAAATATAAATTATGATGTAGCACTTTCTTACTTAAGTATATCATCAACATTAAATAATATGAATGATGAATTAGATGAGTACACTCAAAAAATAAAAAATTATTATGAATCTAGAAATGTTTATAATGAAGCAACTAAAAATCAACAAGTAAAGAAATATTATGAAGCTATACAGGGTTATGATAAAGTTTTAGAAGAAGATAAGAAATATTATAAATTAGCAAAAGCAGCAAAAGAAGAATGTATAAGTTCTATGTATAATTATTACATACAACAAGCTAGTTATGCTAATGAAAATGGAAACTATGATGAAGCTATTAAGTATATAGAATATTTAAAGAAGTACTATAGTGATGATGAGAAGATATCTGAATTAGAAAGTAAGTATCAAGAAAATCTATCTTTATACACTATGACGCAAGATGATATTATAAACTTAATAACAAAAAAAATGGGAACAAATAAAGATGGAATTACTATAAACTCTTATCAACAAATGATAAATGGTAATAAATTCTATTATGTAGAAATTTGTAAATATGATAAATTAATAGATGAAATACTAATTGATGCAAAGACTAGAAAGATATATTCTTATAAATCAAGTGAAAAAGATTATAATACATCTTATAGTGATGGTTTTTTTAAGATTATAAGTAGCGGAGAGTTTAGATTTGCTTTAAGTGAAGGCGAATGTAGATTTGAATTAGAAAATAAATTAAAAGAAAAAGACGAATCATTTAAAAATATAGATATTGTTTCAAAAGAAGATAGTAGTAAGTATACAAAAAATAAAGATTTAGTAGATAACTTTATAAAGAATAACAATAGCGTTTATTATTATGCTGTTGTCAATAAAGGTATATTTAAGAAAAAAGAATTATATCTCATAGATATGTATACAAAAAAAATCTATTTTGTATCTAATGATGAGATTGTAAATTATTAGAGCGTGTTTATACACGCTTTAATAATTGTATAAAATAATAAAAATAGAGGATATTTTGTATTAATTGGTAAATATATAAATTAGTAATAAAATTTAGAGGAGACGTAGTTATGCATAAAGCAAAAAATAATGTATATATTGCAATAGGAATTATAGTGGCTACTTTAATTTTATTTATCGGAATAATGTACACTCAGATAAATGGAGATAAAATAGCTAAAAACACTTATATTGGAGATATTAATATTGGAAATTTAACGAAAGATGAGGCTAAGTCTATATTAAAGGATAAATTAAACATAGGTATAATAAAATTATCTTTTAATGATAAACAATGGAGTGTAGCTCCTAGTGAAGTAGATGCAAGCTATAACTTTGATGAGACTATAGAAAGAGCGTATAATTTTAACAGAGATAATAATATACTTGATAGTTTATCTAAAACTATAAAAACTAATTTTGGAAGTAAAAATGCAATAGATATGGTTGTAAATTATAATGAAGATAAGTTGAAATCAAAATTAGAAAAAATAAAAGATGAGATAGATATTGAAATGAAAAATTCAACATTAAATATAAGTGGAAATAATATAACAGTGACTGATGATTCAAAGGGATTAGAATTAGATATAGAAAATAGTTTAAATAAAATAAAAGTAAATTTACAAAATGGTATTTTATCTGATGAACTTGTTGTTAATGAAGTTGAACCTACTATAACTAAATCAGATTTAGTTAATGTAAATACTATACTAGGTAGATACACAACTGCTATAAAAGGATCATCAGCAGGTCGTATATCGAATATAAAAATTGCAGCGGAAAAAATGAATAACTTTTTAATGATGCCAGGAGATGAGTTTTCATATGTTGATGAAACTGGACCTTATACAGCTAGTAATGGATATAATAATGCACCAGTAATAGTAGAAGGAGAGTTACAAAATGGAATGGGTGGTGGTGTATGCCAATTATCATCTACACTATATAACTCAGTATTATATGCTGGACTTGAAATTGTTGAACTAAGAAATCATACAATTCCATCATCGTATGTTCCTAAAGGTAGAGATGCAACAGTTACAGATAGTGGAGTAGACTTTGTATTTAAAAATAATTTAACTGAACCTGTTTATCTAAAAAGCTATGTTTATGGAAGTACACTTGTAACTGAAATCTATGGAAGTAATAAAGATAAACAAAATATAGAAATTCAGACAAATATAGATTCAGTATCAGAAGCTAATGTAAAAACTATAGAAGACCCTACTATAGAAAAAGGTAAAGAAGAAGTAATAGAAAAAGGTAGAGACGGATACACTGTATCAACATATAGAATATATAAGGATAATGAAGGTAATGTAATTAAAAAGGAAAAAATATATACATCATATTACCCTAAAAAGCAAAAAGTTGTAGCTGTTGGTACTAAAGAAATTGAACAAGAGACCAATAAAGAGGACGTTAATAAAGAAGAAACTAATAAGGATGAAAATGTGAATAATCCACAAGAAGGTACTCAAGAGTCAACTACATCTGATCAAGAAAATACGAGCTTAGAGCAGAATAACAATGAACAAGTAAATACAGAAAATGTAACTCAGTAAAGTTTGTTTAATATAAAGATATTGGGAGGTATTAATTTGAATTTAAATGATATAACCAATTACATCCAAAGTATTTGTGAAAATATTTCAAGTGTTCTAGATGTAGATGTAACATTAGTCACTAAAGATCTTATAAGAATTGCAGGAACAGGAGTATTTAAAGATAAAATAGGTGAAAAAATATCAGAAGAAACTGTATATTATAAAGTTCTTACAGAAGGAAAATCTTACTTAATAAATAAAGAAATAGATAATGAATGTAACAAGTGTTGTTATAAAAATCAATGTAAAGAGCTTGCTGACATATGTACTCCAGTAAAGTTAGGGAATGAAATACTTGGACTATTAGGTATAGCAGCATTTGATGAAGTGCAAAAAAATAAATTTATTTCTAAAAATGAAGACTTAACTGAATTTATATCTAGAATGTCTGATTTAATATCATTTAAATTAGATGAGATGTATAAAGAAGAAGTTAAAACTATGGATGATTTAGAAAAAGAAGCTATAGAAAAGGCAATAAAAAAGTATGGTAGTAATACAGAATGTATGAAAAAAGTTGCAGATGCATTAGATATAGGTATAGCAACACTATATAGAAAAGTAAAAAAATATAACATAAAATAAAAGTAGGTATGTTATAAAATGTTAAATTACATTTTATGACATACCATTTATTATATATATCTATAAGGAGAATAAAATAATGATATTTAATGAAATAGATGAATTATTAGATTTACAAAATAAATACTTTGATAGTCAGATTACTAAAGATGTAAGCTTTAGAATAAAACAACTTGATATTTTAAAAAAAGCAATAAAAAAATATGAGTCTAAAATTATAGAAGCTATTAAAAAGGATTTTAATAAATGTGAATTTGAAGTTTATGAAACGGAAATAGGAATAACTTTATCAGAGATAAAGCATGTAAGAAATAAAATAAAAAAATGGTCATCACCACAAAAAGTAAAAACACCTCTTACAAACCCTGGAGCAAAAACATATATATACAAGCAACCATATGGAGTTTGTTTAATAATGTCTCCTTGGAATTATCCTTTTTATCTTTGCATATCTCCATTAATAGGAGCTATTATATCAGGTAACTGTGCAATTATAAAACCATCAGAGTTGTCTTTTAATACATCAAAAGTTATAAAGGATATGATAGAAGAGTATTTTAACAAAGAGTATATAGCAGTAGTAGAAGGATATATAGAAACAAATAAATACTTACTAAGTAAAAAATTTGATTATATATTCTTTACAGGAAGCCCTGCTGTTGGAAAAATCGTTATGGAAGCTGCATCTAAAAATTTAACGCCAACTACCTTAGAGCTTGGTGGTAAAAGTCCATGTGTAGTAGATAAGAATTGTGACATAGATAAAAGTGCTAAAAAAATAGTATGGGGAAAATTATTAAATGCAGGTCAGACTTGTATAGCTCCTGATTATATAATTGCCCATACAAAAATTAAAGACAAGCTTATAGAAGCTATGAAAAAATATATAAATGAATTTTATGGAGTAAGTCCTATAAAAAGCGATGATTATGCTGGAATAATAAATAAAAAGCATTTTAACAGAATATTAAACTTAATAAATTATGATAAAGTAGTTTATGGTGGAAAATATGATGAAATTAAACTAAAGATAGAGCCAACTATATTGGATAAAGTTGAACTTATGGATGATGTAATGCAAGAAGAAATATTTGGTCCAATAATTCCAGTAATGGAGTTTGAGAAGATAAGTGATTTAGATGAAATAATAGAAAAAAATAGAAATCCACTTGCTTTTTATGTATTTACTAATGATAAAAACTTTGAAGATACTATTATAAATAAATTTTCGTTTGGTGGTGGATGTGTAAATGACACAATAATGCATATTTCTAATCAAAATGCTCCTTTTGGGGGGATAGGTAATAGTGGAATTGGTTCTTATCATGGAAAAAGAAGTTTTGATGCATTTACTCATGAAAAAACAATATTAAAAGCATCATCTATAGATATACCGTTTAAGTATCCTCCATATAGTAAAAAAGCATTAGAATTATTAAAAAAATCATTTGATATATTGTAGTTAATGACAATTAAATAGCAAAAAATGTATAGTTTTGACTAACTATGATAAATATGTTATCTTTATATAATGAAGAATAGATTGGAGGCGATTGTTATTTTAGGTAATAATATAAAATAGACATACTTAACATGCCGAAAAAGTCAATGGACATATCTTTAGTAGAAGAAGAAAAAAGTGATTTAACATTTTTTAATATAGAAGAAGAAGACGAACATGAGACGCTAAAGGCATTAAAACAAAGTTATGTAACTACTAACTATAAAGATGAAACAATACTTAATTTACAAAATGAATTAAAAAGCAATAGCGAGGAAGTTTCCAAGGAAATAAAGCTAAAGTCATATAATGATTACAACAACTCATTAGAACTAGCTAATAGAGGATATATAACAAAAGCAGTTGAATTAATTGAATCTGCTCTAGAAATAAACCCTAAGGATGTAGATATATTAAATTTAAGAGGTTTGTTAAAACTTTTAAAATGTGATTTTTCGAAAGCCTTTGAAAGTTTTTATACAGCTCTTTGTTATGGTAATAATGAACTTTCAAGAAAATATGTTGATATACTATCATCAGAAGATTTTAAAGTATTTTTAGGTAGATATAATCACTCTATAAGATTTATAAATGAAGAATTAAATCAAGAATCTATACATATATTAGACAATATTATAGATGAAGATCCAGACTTAATAGAACCATATGTTATTCTTTATTTACTTTATAATAAGTTAGGAAATGAAAAAAAGAAAGATTACTATTTTAGTAAACTTAAAGAAGTAGATAAGGATAATCCAATTTTTGAAAATGATAATGAAGAATCATTAATTACTGAAAAAGTAGAAGAAAATACAGTACAAGAAAAAAGTAAAAAATCAAACAAAAAGAATATTATACCATATGTAATTATAGCATTTTTAGCAGTAGGTGTTGGTATATATCATATCAATAATAAAGCAAAAATAGAAAGTTTAACTTCAGAGCTAAGTAGTAAAGAAGAAAAATTAAACGAAACAGATAAGCAACTAAGTGAAACTAATGAACAGTTAAATGAAACTAATAAAAAATTAGATGAGACTACTCAAGTATTAGATGAAGCTCAAGTTCAAAATGAGATAGCTTCATTAGATGAAGATACTTTATATACTAAAGCTACTAGCCTTAAAAAGTCAGGCAACTATGAAGACGCAATTGAATACTTTAAAGGTGTTGTTAAATATGGAAAAAGTAAGAAATTTATATCAGCATCTATATATGAAGTAGCCCTTTTAAATGAAAAGCTTGGTAATGATGAAGAAGCTATAATTTACTATAGAAAGTATATATATACTTATACACCAGAAGAAAATTATTATGATGATGCATATTATCAATTAGGTATGTTATATTATGATAATGGTGAGTTAGATAAAGCAAAAGAAATATTCTATGGATTAAGAAGTGAAGTACCTAACAGTATGTATAATAACTCTAAGGTTTCAGAAATTTTAAAAGAAAAGTAGATAATAAAGAGTAAGGTTGAAAATAGTATGAACCTTACTCTATTTTTATATTTATAATAGAAGGTAGTAAAGTTATGGAGGTAAAATTATGATACTAGATATTCATGCAGATATATTCTCTGATGTATTAAGTAAAAAATTAAGTAAAGAAAGTAATATTATAAGAAAATACCATTTAGATAAATTTAAAACTGGAGGAGTAAATGGAGGCATTTTTGTTTTTTGGCAAGATCCATATCTAAAAAAATACTATAACTATGAAGGATTAAAAGTAATGATGGATTATGCAAAAGAAGAAGCTAATTTATCTAAAGGCTTCTTAGTTATAGCAAAAAATTATGAAGAGTATATTAAAGGATTAGAAGATAATAAAATAACAGCTATGATGCATCTAGAAGGTGCTAAAAGTTTAGAAGATAAATTAGATAAAGTAAAGGAAATTTATGATTATGGAATAAGAACTGCATCTTTAACATGGAATGAAGAAAATAAGCTTGCTACTGGAGTTAAGGGTAATAGTAATAATGGACTAAAACCAATGGGTAAAGATTTTATAAAAGAGTGTGAAAATCTAGGAATAATTATAGATGTATCCCATGCTAATGATAAAACTTTTTATGATATATATAATACTAGTACAAAGCCTATAATTGCTACACATTCTAATGCAAGAGAATTATGTAATGTAAAAAGAAACTTATTAAAAGAGCAAATTAAACTAATAAAAGAAACAGATGGAATAATTGGAGTAAATAGTTATATTGGATTTATTAGTGATGATAATAACAAAAGAGACTTATATAGTTTGATAAATCATATAGATTACATGGTTGATTTAATTGGAATAGACGCTGTATGTTTTGGGTTTGATTATTGTGATTATCTTAATTTAGATGAGGGTGAATGTACAAAAGGACTAGAAAATGCATCTAAAACGAAAAATATCATAACAGCTTTAAAAGATAGAGGATATAAAAATGAGGATATAGAAAAAATTTCATATAAAAACTTTTTAACTTTTATAAATAAAAATTTTGGAAAATAAAAACTTACTTGGTATAAAAAGCATAGTATAAGGAACAAAATAATAATATATAGTAATGGTTATTATTATGAATTTATTATTCATAGGAGGGGATATACTATGCAGAAAGAACCAAAAGAATTATTTTTACCAGTTTTAAAAAATGGTAAGTATGGATTTATAGACAAAGATAAAAATCTAATAATAAGGCCTAAATACAAGTATGTATCAGATAGATTTAGAGATGGATATTGCGTTATAACATATATAAAAAAAATAAGAAAAAGTGTAAAGTGGGTATTTGGATATATAGATACAAAAGGAAATGTATCAATATTTCTTAATTTAGAAAGTGCTACTGAGTTTAATGAAGGTATGTCAAAAATAAAAATAAACAATCTATATGGTTATATGGATACATCTTTAAGAGAAGTTATAAAACCTAAATTTGATTGTGCTGCAAATTTTAGACAGGGGCTTGCAGGCATAAAAATGAATAAAAGATGGGGATTTATAAATAAGTCAGGAAAAATTGTTATTTCTCCAACATACACATATGTAAATCAATTTTTTGAAGACAGAGCATTAGTAGAATTAAAAAATAAGTATGGATATATTGATAAGTCAGGAAAGATGATAATAGGACCGGAGTTTGATATAGCAACAGATTTTTCGGAGGGATTAGCAGCGATAAGGGTTGGAGATAAGTGGGGATATATTAACAAAGATGGAAAACTAAAAATAGATTTTAATTTTGAAAAAGCAAAACCATTTTATGAAGGGTTGGCTGCTGTTTCAATTAATGATAAATGGGGATATATTGATAAAACTGGAAAGATAATAATAGAGCCAATGTTTGATTATGCCTGTAATTTTTCAGAAGGATTAGCTAGATTTAATATGGGTTTAGACTCTTTTAGTAGAGGTATTAATATTCCTAAAGGCGGTGTCTGGGGATTTTTAAATAAAACCGGTAATATAGAAATAGTGCCAGTGTATGATTTTATATCAGATTTTGAAGATGGATATGCACAGGTAATTCAAGGTAAAAATAATAATTATATTGATAAAAATGGTAAGTTAATTTTATAATAGTAATATTCCAAGAAATAGGGTTTGAAATATTATTAAGTAAATAGTAATATATATTTAAAGTAAAATAAGGAGAGTAATCTCCTTAATTTTTTTGAGGAGGACATATGAAGTTATTTAATCAGTTAGCTCTTATTTTAGGAATTTGGGCAATAGGAGAATATATTAGTTCTTTTTTACAAAATATCATTGTAGTACCAGGAAATATTATAGGTATGATATTATTATTTTTACTTTTACAATTTAAAATAATAAAGCTAGAAAAAGTAAATGAATTGGGGGATTTATTAATAAATAATATGGCTATATTTTTTGTACCCGCAGGTGTATCACTTATAAGATCTTTAGATTTAATAAGCCAAAATATATTTGTTTTAATAATGACTATATCTCTTAGTACTATAGCTGTAATGTATATAACAGGTTTTGTAGTAGAAAAAATGATAAGCAAAAAGTATAAGGAGGAATAATATGTATAATGTACTAGACACACCAATATTCGGAATAGTAATTACAATAGTATTTTTTAATTTAGGGGTATATATCCAGAAAAAAACTAAAAATCCAGTGTTTAATCCGTTATTAATAGCAATTATAACGATAATTGCATTTTTAGGAATAACAAAAATACCATATGAAAAATATAAACTTGGTGCAGATAGCATAAACTTTTTACTAGGTCCAGTTACAGTAGTGTTAGCTATACCTTTATATAAACAATTTGATTTATTAAAAAAACATTTCTTAGAAATAGTAATTGGAATAGTAAGTGGAGTATCTGTTTCTTTAGTTAGTGTAATGCTAATAGGTAAATTTACAAATGCAAATATAGACATTATAAATTCTTTGATACCTAAGTCTATAACAACCCCTATGGGAATATCACTAACAAATACATTAAGGGGAATAGAATCTATAACAGTTGTTTCTATAATTTTAACAGGAATATTAGGGGCTATAATTGCTCCAACTATATTTAAAATAGGTAGAATAAAACATCCAGTTGCAAAGGGGATTGCACTAGGTACATCAGCACATGCACTGGGAACTACTAAAGCTATAGAAATAGGAGAGGTAGAAGGTGCTATGAGCAGTTTATCTATAGGTATAGCAGGTATGATAACTGTCATAATAGTTCCTATAATATTGAACTTATTATAAAAACATTAAAAATAATAAAAATATTATAAAAAATACTAGACATCTAAAAAAAAGGTAATATAATATAATCTGTATTTATATATAAATATCTTAAAAAGTATAAGCAATTTGAAGGGAGAACAAAATGAGTAAAGTTAATACCGCTTTAGAAGACAATTTGTTTTTAAGATATGCGGTAATAATAACAGGAATGCTTATTGCATGTATAGGCATAAATGGATTTTTAAGACCAGCACATTTATTAAGTGGTGGAGTAACAGGTATAGCAGCAATAATAAACTATACAACAGATATAAATATGGGGTTATTAACATTCTTAATTAATATTCCAATATTTATATTAGGATTTATTTTCTTAGATAAAGACTTTTGTATAACTAGCTTAGTAAATATGATATTATTTTCAATACTTTTAGGTGTAACTCAAAATGTAGGTAATATAATACCAACACATGATATTTTCTTACAAAGTGTATTTGGAGGAATACTATCAGGTGTAGGATCAGGGATGGTATTTAGAACTAAATCTTCTCAAGGTGGTACAGACATTATAGGTGCTATATTAAAGTTCAAGAAGAACATAGCAGTAAAAGATACAGCTTTAGCAGCTAATTTAATAATAGTATCTATTGGTGGAATTATATATGGAATGGATTTAGCGTTATATACACTTATAGGATTCTACTTAAATGCATCAGCAATGAATTTCATTAAGAATGTAATGACTTATGAAAAATCAGTTATGGTTATTTCAAATGAAAGTGAGTCTATAGCTAAAGAAATTATGACAAGCTTAGTAAGAGGAGTAACATTCTTAGAAGCAGAAGGTGCTTATACAAAAGAAAAGAAAAGAATAATTTACTGTATAGTACTTTCAAAAGAGATTCCAAAAATAAAAGAAATTGCTTTAAAGTACGACCCAAAAGCATTTATATCTGTTAATGATGTAAATGAAGTAAAGGGAAGAGGATTTAAAGAAAGATATTTATAAAATATAAATAAAGTATGAATAAAAATAGTATAAACGTTAATAATATATTATGAGAGGATTATTATCCTCTTTTTAACTCTAGAGTAATAAATTTATTTAAGCGGGTTTCTTATGTATAAGAGCATAGGAGTAAGTTTTTAATTTATACTTAAATTAGGACGGATGGCTTATAAGTTGTTAGTGTAATCGGGTAATGTGGATGTGTAAAAAATAGAGTATATCACAGCTGTGGTATACTCTATTTTTATTATAAAATTTATTATAGCTATAGAAATGTTTTTAATATAAATATATAATGTTTCTATAAAGTAGATGATAAAACCAATGGGGGAAGAGCAATATGAATTTATCAAGAGAGTACATTGACATATATAATAATTATATGAAATATATAAATGAAATAAAAAGAGAATGTAGACCAATAGAACATATGAAAAATAGAGTTTTAAAAAAAGATAAAAAGGCTACGGAAGAAGAAATAAAAGCTTTAGAACAAAACAGTGAATATAATAATGAAAACTCTGGACAATTAGAATTCAAACCACAAAACAAAAAATATGAATTTTCTAATGGAGATATTTACTTAGGAAAAGTTATTGATGGAAAGTTAAATGGAAATGGAGTATATATTGTTTCGCCAGAAGAATCTATGGGATTTGAATACATAGGTGAGTTTAAGGATGATGAAAAATGTGGTAGAGGTATTTGTACTTTTACTAATGGCAATATATATATAGGTGGATTTAAAGCTGATTTAATGGATGGAATAGGTCAGATGATTTATAAAAGTAATGATGAGTATATAGGAGGTTGGGAAAAAGGACATAAGCAAGGACAAGGTATATATAGATGGAACGAAGGAACTATTTATATAGGTGAGTTTAAAAAAAATAAAAGAGAAGGACAAGGTATTTGTTACGATAAAGAAGGAAATATAATTTATGACGGCGAATGGAAAAATAATCTAACTCATGGAGAAGGAACTTACATATGGAATGAAGGAAAAAGATATGTAGGAGAATTTATGTATGGAAAAAGACATGGTTATGGTACTTTTTATTTAAATAATGAATTAGTATACCAAGGGCCTTGGAAATATGATAAGCCGTGCATATATGATAAAACTTTAGATGAAATATTTGCTTTTAAATTATAAGACACTGTTAAAGTAATCCCTTATATCCATTGAATTAGGATATAAGGGATTTTTTGGAGGTGATGTATTGATAAAGAAAATAGGAATACTAATGGTAATATTATCAATAATAGTTGTAGCTAAGAATAATGATGTTTTTACAAAGGTTAAATCTACTATTATTGATACTGAAAGTAGCAATGACATATATACTGAACCAAATTTAGAGGAGTGGATAGAAATTGATAACTTTCAATATATAAAAATAGGAGATAGTAAAGATGATGTTATTTCAAAAATAGGTGAACCATCTAGAATTGATACTAGTGAATATGATTTTAAATGGTACGTTTATAATCAAAATATTAAAAAATTTGCTATGGTTGGAATTGAGGATGGATTTGTTGTAGCTTTGTATAGTAACTCTATTAATTCTTGCGAAACAGAAGGAATAAACTTAAATGATAGTAAGGCAAGTGTAAATAATAAGTACGACTCAATGGAATACAGAAGAAAAGGGAACACTAGATATATCATCCAATCTAATGGAGAATATGACATAATAAAAGAAAATAAAAAATACATAACTATATTTTATGATGTTATAGAAAATAGCAAAGTTTGTTCTTATCAAATAATAAATCAAAAATCAGAAGATAATATGAAAGAAATTTATAGTCGTGGTAGTGAAGAATTACAGAAAAGTTTTGAACTAGAAACAATAGATTTAATTAATAGTACAAGAGCAAAGTTTAATTTTAATTCATTGGAGTATAGTGATACTGCAACAAAAAGTGCAAGAAAACATAGTAAAGATATGTTAGAAAATAATTACTTTGATCACATAAATAAACAAGATGAAACTCCTTTTGATAGAATGGAAAATGAAGGCGTGAAATATATGAGTGCAGGTGAAAATATAGCATCTGGTCAATTCAATGCAATATATGCGCATGAAGCTTTAATGAACTCTAAGGGACATAGGAAAAATATATTAGGTGAGTATAAATACATAGGTGTTGGTATTGGATTTGGAGGAACCTATAAAATATATTATACGGAGAATTTTTTATGTAGATAATAATTTAAATAATATTGTATATTTTAATGGAAAGTTTAATAGCTATTATAAAGGACAAAAATAATAAAATAAGTCAATTTACTTAGAATATGTTACAATAAAATTAAAAGGGGGGCTTTAAATTTCATAAAATATAAAACATTTTTCATAAAATTTAATATTATATATTAAGACTATCTTGAGAAGGATTGATTGTTAATGAATAATAAGATTTATGAGAAAAAAGAGTTCATGATTTTTAAGGTTAAAGAAGGCTATATAGCTTATAATACTAAAAAAAATTTTCAAGAGGGTCATACGCATTTAAAACACTTTGAAGCAGCAAAAACAGCAATTGACTTGGTAATAAATAAAAAAGTTCCTAGAAGTACAGATGGATACTACCTAACAAGTCTAATAAGACTTAGTGAAGATGAGTATTATATATCAAAGATAAATGAATTACTAGATGCAAGAGAGCAAAAAGGGAAAAAAGACAAATATTATAACCCTGGATATAAATTATCAAAAAGGAGCATATAGCTCCTTTTTTTATGCTTAAGTAAATTATATTGACATGAATTTCGTAAAGAATATATAATTAAATATAAAAATTGTACAAAATTAATACTTAATTAGACTATAATAGTATTGAGAGTTTGTTAAAATAAATACACTTTAAGGGGGCACTTGGTATGATTCTTATGATTGATAACTATGATTCGTTTGTATACAACTTAGTTCAATATATAGGAGAATTAGGAGAAGAAATAGTAGTAAAGAGAAATAATGAATTAACACTAGAAGATATTGAAAATTTAAATCCAGAAATAATAGTTTTATCACCAGGTCCATGCTCACCGACAGAAGCGGGTATATGTATAGATGTAGTAAATCATTTTAAAGGCAAGAAACCAATACTAGGAATATGTCTAGGACATCAAACTATAGGACATGCCTTTGGTGGAAATATAATCAAGGCCATAGAGCCTGTTCATGGTAAGGTTCATAGTATAAAACATAGTAATAAAGGCGTATTTAAAGATTTGAATAATCCATTAAATGTAACTAGATATCATTCATTAGTAGTAGATGAAGAAAGTTTACCAAGAGATTTAGAGATAACTGCACTAACTAATGATGGAGAAATAATGGGTATTAGACATAAAAAACATCTTATAGAAGGTGTTCAGTTCCATCCAGAAGCTATTTTATCAGAACAAGGTCATGAGATACTTAAGAACTTTATAAAAGAAGCTAGAGAAAGGGTGGAAATATAGTATGATAAAAGAAATTAAAACTAAACTAAATTCCTTTGAAATATTTACAATATTTAGAGATGAAAAAGATAGTTTTATATTAGATAGCGCTATGGATAAAGAAAAATTAGGTAGATATTCTTTTATTAGTAGCAATCCATTTAAAACTTTAAAATACAAAAATACAGAAGAAAATCCTTTAGATTATTTACAAAAGGAACTGAATAAATACAAAGTTACTAATAATACTCATTTACCATTTATAGGTGGAGCTGTAGGATATTTATCTTATGATTTAGGTAATTATATAGAGAAACTTCCAAGAAAGGCTAAGGACGATTTAAATGTATATGATTTATACTTTGGCCTATATAATTATGTAATAGTAATAGATCACTTTGAAGAAAAAACATATATAGCTACACCAGATATAAATGTAGAAGAAGAAAAAAATATAATTAATCATATTGAAAGACAAATATTAGATGCTGAAAAAAAAGGAATAGATTCTATTTGTTATGAAGAAAAAGATGTAGAGCCAATAAAACTTCAATCTAATTTTACAAAACGTGAATTTGAAGAATCTGTTCAAAAAGTTAAAGGTTATATAAGATCAGGAGATATATATCAAGCAAATTTAACTCAAAGATTTAATGGTGAAACTACTTTGTCCAGTTATGAGCTATATAGAGATTTAAGAAGAATAAGTCCAGCTCCATTTGGAGCATATTTAAACTTTGATGGTTTTAATATTTTATCAAATTCACCTGAGAGATTTATAAAATGCATAGATAAGAAGGTAGAAACAAGACCAATAAAAGGAACTAGACCTAGAGGTAAAACTAAAGAAGAGGATTTTAGGCTTCAAGAAGAATTAAGAAATAGCGAAAAAGATAGAGCGGAACTACTTATGATAGTAGATTTAGAAAGAAATGATATAGGTAGAATATCTAAAATCGGTAGTGTAAAAGTACCTGAATTATTTGTAATAGAGCCATATGCAAATGTTAATCATCTAGTATCCACAGTAGTTGGAAATCTTAAAGAAGATAAAGATGCAATAGATGTTATAAAGGCTACTTTCCCAGGTGGTTCGATAACAGGTGCTCCTAAGATTAGATCTATGGAGATTATAGATGAATTAGAACCAACTCAAAGAAATGTTTATACTGGTTCAATTGGATATATAGGATTTAATGGAGATATGGATTTAAATATAGCCATAAGAACTATTGTCAAAAAAGAGAATAAAGTATACTTCCAAGTAGGTGGAGGTATGACATGGGGATCTAATCCAAGTGAAGAGTATCAAGAAACTCTTGATAAAGCTAAATCTATAATGAAAGCATTAAGAGGTTACTATGAAGAGTAGTGTAAGTTTTAATAGTGAACTAAGCAAATTTGGAATAGGATTATTTGAGACTATAAAAATAGAAAATGACCCACTAGATTTAGATTTGCATATGGATAGACTTTTTAATTCCATTAAAGAACTAAATTTTAATATTAAATATAGCAAAGAAGATTTAAAGAAAGAAGTAATTAAGTATATAAATGATAATAATATAAAAAATAAAGCACTTAGGCTAACTGTATTTGATGAAGGTTATAATATTTCAATTCGTGATGTGGCATATAGTAAAGAAACTTATGAAAAAGGATTCAAATTAATAATATCTCCTATAAAAAGAGGTAATAGTATACTGTATAAGCATAAAACTACAAACTATTATGAAAATATTTACACTAAAAGATATGCATCTAGTAAAGGTTATGATGATGGTTTATTTGTAGATTGTGATGGGAATATACTGGAGTGTTCTATGAGCAATATATTTTTCATAAAAGATAATACAATTTACACTCCAAATAAAGAATTACCTTTATTAAATGGCATAATGAAAAAAAGGATTTTGGATATTTGTGAAGAACTAAATATAGAATTAATAGAAAAAAATATAAGAATAAAAGATATTGAAGAATATGATTTTGCATTCATCACAAATAGTCTTATGAAAGCTATTAAAGTGACACAAATTGAGCAAAAAGTCTATAATTCATCAAATGAATTATTTGATAAAATAGTAGTTTGCATATAATTAAATTACAGTTAGTGGAGAAGTGATATGACAAGTAAAATTTATGAAATTTATAAATTAGAAATAGATAAGATAATAAAAAACTCTAACACTATAGCTGTATTTTTAGTCGGGTCATCTAAGAATATAGACTTAAATGTAGCTAATGAAAATATAAATGATATTGATGTTTTTGTATTTGTAAACATAGGTGAAAATCAAGTAAGAGAAATAAAAAGAATTGAAGGAATAGAATTTGATATAAACTATTTCTCGAGAAGAGGATTTAAGGAACTTTTGGATAATAAAGAATACTTTTTCTTAAAGGAAATGAAGGATGCTAAAGTTATCTTTGATAGAAATAATACAGCAGCGGGTATAATACAATTATGCAAGTCAAAATATATGGAAGGTCCGAATAGAATTTCAGCTGAAGAAAAGTTTTTTATAAAGTCTGAAATATATTCTAGTATAACTAGGTTGAAAAATAAAGAAAAGTTTGATTTATTTGAATATAATTTTTTAGTTAATTTATATTTAAAAGAATTAATAGTTGGGTATTTTACTATAAATAATAAATGGATACCGAAGGATAAAAAATTACTTAATGAATTAAAGCATGATAATCCTCGTCTTTATGAATTAGTGAATGAAGTAAAAAATGAAGAAAAATATGAAAAGTTGTTAAATATTTATAACTACATATTTAAAGATGTGGTTATGAAAAATTATATAAAAATAACTTACTAGTCAAGGGGGTTAAACCAATGAGTAAAGTAGATAAGAAGAAGATAGAAAATGCGATAAGAGATATATTAGAAGCTATAGGAGAAGATCCAGATAGAGAAGGTCTTGTAGACACTCCTAGTAGAGTTGCAAGAATGTATGAAGAAATATATTCAGGTATTCATCAAGATCCAAGAGAACATCTAAAGGTTCTTTTCCAAGATGAAAAACATGAAGAAATGGTTATAGTAAAAGATATACCTTTTTATTCATGCTGTGAACATCACTTAGTGCCTTTCTTTGGTAAAGCACATATAGCATATATACCAAAGGGTGGAAGACTAACAGGTTTATCAAAACTTGCTAGAGTTGTTGAAACTTTTGCTAAAAGACCTCAATTACAAGAAAGAATAACTAAAGGTATAGCAGACATAATAATGGAAGAATTACAACCTTATGGAGTTATGGTAGTTGTAGAAGCAGAGCATATGTGTATGACAATGAGAGGTGTGAAAAAACCAGGATCAAAAACTGTTACATCGGCAGTTAGAGGAGCATTCGAAAATGATCCATCTACAAGAGCTGAAGCAATGAGCCTAATAAATTTAGGATAGGAGAAATTTAAGAATGTTTGAATATGGAAAAAAAACTTATATAATGGGAATTTTAAATGTTACTCCTGATAGTTTTTCAGATGGAGGAAATTTTAATAAAATAGATGAAGCTATAAATCATGCTAAAAAAATGATAGAAGATGGAGCCGATATAATCGACATCGGAGGCGAATCAACTAGACCAGGTCATAAGTATGTAGAAGCGGATGAGGAAATTCAAAGAGTAATACCTGTAATCAGAGAGCTTAAAAAAGAAATAAGTGTACCAATATCAATAGATACATATAAGGCTAAGGTTGCTGAAGAAGCCTTAAAATTAGGTGTAGAAATGATAAATGATGTATGGGGATTAAAAAAGGATGAAGATATGGCTAAGGTAGTAGCTAAATATGATGCTCACGTTTGTATAATGCATAATCAAGAGGGAACAGAGTATAACGAAGATATAATGGAAAGTATTAAAAAATCTCTTAAAGAAAGCATAGATATGGGACTTGAAGCTGGCGTTAAAAAGGAAAAAATAGTTTTAGATCCTGGTATAGGATTTGGAAAAACTTTTGAACAAAACTTAGAAGTACTTAAAAGGCTAGAAGAATTAAATGATTTAGGATTTCCGGTTTTACTTGGAACATCTAGAAAATCTGTAATAGGAAACGTACTTAATGTAGAGCCAAAGGAAAGATTAGAAGGAACAATAGCTACAACAGTATTAGGTGTTAGAGATGGTATTGATATAGTTAGGGTTCATGATGTTAAAGAAAATTTAAAGGCAGCTAAGATGGCAGATGCTATATACAGAAGGTAGGTTTTAAAAATGGATAAAATACTATTAAATAATTTAGGATTTTATGGATATCATGGTGTATTAAAAGAAGAAAGTGTTCTAGGTCAAAAGTTTTTTATAGATATGGAACTTTTAGTAGATACTAAAGAAGCTGGGTTAACTGATGATATGAATAAATCAGTTAGTTATGCAGATGTTTATAATGTAGTAAAAGAAATAACAGAAAATAAAAGATTTAATCTTATAGAAGCTTTAGCAGAAAATATAGCTAAAGAAACTTTAGAGAGATTTGGACTTATAAATGAGGTAATGGTTAGAGTAAAAAAGCCTGAAGCTCCTGTAAATGGAATTTATGACTATTTTGGAGTTGAAATAAGGAGAGGCAGATAATGAATATAAGTTACTTAGGTCTTGGAACTAACATGGGAGATCGATTAGGGTATATACTAAAAGCATGCGAATTAATTGATACCCATGAAAATGTAAAAATAACTAAGAAATCTAAAATTTATGAAACGAAAGCTTGGGGATATACAGACCAAGCGGATTTTTTAAATGTATGTCTAGAGGTACAAACTAATTTAGATGAATATGAACTACTAAATTTATGTCAAGACATAGAACAAAAGTTAAACAGAAAAAGAATTATAAGGTGGGGACCAAGAACTATAGATGTAGATATATTATTTTTTAATGATAAAATATCAAATGATGAAAACTTATTACTTCCTCATCCAAGAATTCAAGATAGAGCGTTTGTTTTGATACCTCTTATGGATTTAAATAGTAAACTTTTAATTAATGGTAAAACTATAGATATACATTTAAACTCTCTAACTAAAGACCAACGAGAAGAAGTAAAGGAGTTTACAATTGATGAGAAAGACACTATTTAATGACGACATAAAAATTGAAATTAACTCATGCGGTAAAAAAATAGTAGCAAAAGAAAATAAGATAATAATGGCAGGGCCTTGTGCTATAGAAAGTTATGATCAACTTTTAGAAACTGCTAAATTTATAAAATCTCAAGGTGCTAATATACTAAGAGGTGGAGCGTTCAAACCAAGAACATCACCAAATTCATTCAAAGGTTTAAAAGAAGAAGGTCTAGAAATATTAAAGGCTGTAAAAAAAGAAACTGGACTTGCTGTTATAACAGAGCTTATGGATATTAGAGATTTAGAAAAATTATATGAAGTAAGTGATGTAATTCAAATAGGCTCTAGAAATATGCAAAATTTTACCCTTTTAACTGAAGTAGGAAAACAAGATAAGCCAGTAATGTTAAAAAGAGGATTAGCATCAACTATAAATGAATGGATTGGTGCAGCAGAATATATAGCTGTAGAAGGTAATAAAAATATAATCATGTGTGAAAGAGGTATAAGAACTTATAATGATTATACTAGAAACACATTAGATTTAGCAGCAGTTCCAATAATACAAAAAGAAACTAATTTACCGGTTATAGTAGACCCAAGTCATGGAACTGGTGTAAGATATTTAGTTAAACCAATGTCTATTGCAGCATTAGCTTGTGGTGCAGATGGTTTGATGATAGAAGTTCATCCAAATCCTAGTGAAGCTTTATCTGATGGAGCTCAGTCACTTCACTTTGATGAATTTGGAGAATTAATGAGTGATGTAAGGTTACAAGTAAAAAATTTATAGAGTTAAAAAAGAGGCTATTTGCCTCTTTTTTATATAAATATTATTTTGAGATGTATTAGTTAAATTATTTAAGATAATTTTACAAATAGAAAGTATAAAACTTAGAAATAAATAGAATTTACGGAAAATAATAGAGATGATTCTGAGATATACCTTAGAATCATCTTTTTATTTGAGATTTTAAGTTTAAAAATAAACTTTTTTGTAAATATAAATAAAAAGATAAAAATATTATTTTACATTTTATATTTTTATTTATGAAGATAATAATATATATCAATTAAAAGAAAAGTGCAAAAATAATAGAATTTTTTTAATATTAAGAAGGAATTTAAGAAAAAAAGTCGAAATATGTATAAGAGTATTTGACTTTTTTGCAATATAATGTAAAATAGTAATGTTAATAAAAAAATTACACCAGAAGGTGATAATATGAATGATATAAAAGATGTTGTAGAAGAAATTAAAAATAGATGTGATATTGCAAGCGTAATATCAGAATATATGCCTATAAAGCAATCTGGGGGCAATTATAAAGGACTATGTCCTTTTCATGGAGAAAAGACGCCATCATTCCATATAAGCTCATCTAAGCAGATTTATAAGTGTTTCGGATGTGGCGAAGGTGGAGATGTAATAAACTTTGTAATGAAGATGGAAAATTTGGATTTTATAGATGCAGTGAAGTTATTAGCTAATAAATGTGGTATAGAAATAAATACCAATATGAATGAAGAAGATAAGCTAAGAATAGAAAAGTCTAAAAAATATCAAGATATACATCTTGAAGCTGCAAGGTTTTATTTTGCTAATCTGTTAAAAGGGAAAAATCCAGGTTATGATTATTTAAGAAAAAGAGGCCTAGATGATAAAACTATTAAAAAGTTTGGATTAGGTTATTCACAAAATGCATGGCATGAGCTCATGGATTATCTATTATCGAAAGGATATGACAAATCTGATTTAGTTCAGTCAGGTCTTGTAAATCATAAAGTAGATGGTGATAGATATTATGATAGATTTAGAAATAGAGTTATGTTTCCTATATTTGACTATAGAGGAAATGTTATAGGATTTGGAGGTAGAGTTTTAGATGATTCACTACCTAAGTATCTTAATTCACCAGATTCTTTAATTTTTAACAAAAGATATAATCTCTATGGATTAAACTTTTCTAGAAAAAATATAGTAGACAGAACTATTGTACTTGTTGAAGGATATATGGATTTAATATCGCTTTTCCAGTATGGAGTAAGAAATGTTGTAGCAACTTTAGGTACGGCCCTAACAGAACAGCAGGGGAATTTAATAAAGAGGTATGCAGATACTGCAATTATATCTTATGACTCTGATGAAGCAGGTATTAAAGCAAGCTTAAGGGCTATAGAAATTCTTTCTAAAGTTGGTATAAATATAAAAGTACTTAACTTAAAAGATGCAAAAGACCCTGATGAATTTATTAGAAAATATGGACTGGATGATTATAAAAAAGCAATTGATGACTCTACTCACTATATAAAATTCCAAATAAATCATCTAAAAAGAAAGTTTAATTTAGAAAAAGATGAAGAAAGAGTGAAGTTTGCTAAAGAAGCATCAAATATACTTAAATCAATAAAAAGTCCAGTTGAAGTTGATTACTATACAAATTATATAGCAAAGCAAATAAATATTAGTACAGAGTCTATAAAAAAAGAAATTTATGGTAAAAATTATAATAGTGCATATAATAAAAATTACACTAAATATACCAATAAAAAAAGAGAATCTATAGTAATAGAAAAACCTAAGGCTATAGAACATGGTAAGGAACATGTAGAAGAGACTCTTATAAAATTAATGTTAGAAAATAAAAAAATTAGACACGTAGCTTTATTAAAGCTTGACGAGTCAGATTTTTTATTAAATGGAAGTAAAGAAATTTTAAATTACATCATTAAAAATAGAGAATTGGACAAAATAACTATTGACAAAATTACAAGTTTAAACATATCCGAAGAATACTTGAAAGATTTGGAGAGAATATCATTAGACGGAATAAATATCAACGATACAAAAAGTATTGATGAGATTGTAAGAAATCTAAAAAAAAATAATCTCCAAGAACAAATGAATAGATTATTACAAGAACAGAAAAATATTGAAAAACAAAAAACAAATAAAGATGACTTGAAAGAGGTAGATGTGAAAGTTATGGAAATTGCTTTAAAAATAGTTGAAATAAGAAAGATGCTACATAGCTTGTAGAAGGGAGGTAAGAGCGTGACTGATAACAATAAGAAAACATCAAAAAAATTCGCAGCAAAATCACTGATAGAAAAAGGTAAGAAGCAAGGCGCACTTACTCTTGCAGAAATAATGGAAGCTTTCTCAGAAACAGAGCTAGATAAGGATCAAGTAGAAAATTTATATGAAACATTAGGTAATTTAGGTATAGAAGTTATAGAAGATAAATCAGAAAAAGTTGATATAGATTTTAGTGTTAGTGATGACTTAGATATGGATAGTATAGATGAAAATCCTGATGATATAGATAAAGAAGAAGTTATTGAGTTAGAAGCTATAGATTTATCTTTACCAAAAGGAATAAGTATAGATGACCCAGTTAGAATGTATTTAAAAGAAATTGGTAAAATACCTCTTTTAAAGCCACATGAAGAAGTAGAATTAGCTAAAAGAATGCTTGAAGGTGATGAAATAGCAAAGCAAAGATTAGTTGAAGCAAACTTAAGACTTGTTGTAAGTATAGCTAAGAGATATGTAGGAAGAGGTATGCTATTCCTAGATCTTATACAAGAAGGTAACTTAGGTCTTATAAAAGCAGTTGAAAAATTCGACTATGTAAAAGGATTTAAATTCTCAACTTATGCTACATGGTGGATAAGACAAGCTATAACTCGTGCTATAGCAGATCAAGCAAGAACAATAAGAATACCAGTTCATATGGTTGAGACTATAAATAAATTAATAAGAGTATCAAGACAATTACTTCAAGAATTAGGTAGAGATCCAAAACCTGAGGAAATTGCAAAAGAAATGGAAATGACTGAAGAGAAAGTTAGAGAGATTATGAAAATAGCTCAAGATCCAGTATCTTTAGAAACTCCAATAGGTGAAGAAGAAGATTCTCATTTAGGAGACTTCATACCAGATGATGATGCTCCTGCACCAGCAGAAGCTGCAGCATACTCTTTATTAAAAGAACAAATAGAAGAAGTATTAGGTTCACTTAATGAAAGAGAACAAAAAGTATTAAAGCTTAGATTTGGACTTGAAGATGGTAGAGCTAGAACTCTTGAAGAAGTTGGTAAAGAGTTTGATGTTACTAGAGAGAGAATAAGACAAATAGAAGCTAAAGCTTTACGTAAATTAAGACATCCAAGTAGATCTAAAAAACTTAGAGACTATTTAGACTAGGATTTTAATATATAACAAAAATTCGCCTTATACTAATTAAGGCGAATTTTTATATATAACCATAGAAAAATACTAAATATAATTTACACAATATAGAAATTTATGAGAGGATGGCAAAAATGAAATTAACAGATAGATTATTAAAAATTGCATCATTAGTTAGTGAAGGAAAGAGAGTTGCAGATATAGGAACAGACCACGGATATATACCAGTTTATCTATTGAATAAAGGGGTTGTACCATTTGCTATACTTGCAGATGTAAATAAAGGTCCGCTTGAAAATGCACGTAAGGAAGTTAGAAATAATAACTTAACTGATAAAACTGATTTAAGGCTAGGTTCAGGAATTGAAGTACTTAAAAAGGGGGAAGTAGATGAAGTTATTATAGCTGGTATGGGAGGTATACTAATTAGTGAATTATTAGAAGCTAATAAAGAAGTTGCACACTCTGTAGATAAGCTTATACTTCAACCTATGCAAGCTCAAGAAGAATTAAGAAAATATTTAGTAAATAATGGATATGAAATACTTGATGAAGTACTTGTAAAAGAAGACTTTAGAATATATGAAATAATAGAATCAAAGTTTACTGGTAACAATACTAAAGTTGAAGATGAAATATACTTTGAAGTAAGTAAAAAACTAATAGAAAATAAAGATCCTTTACTTAAAGAATTTATAGATAAAAAAGTATATAAGTATAATTCTATAATAGAAAAATTAGAAGGAAAAACTGGAGAGGCAGTAGAAGCTAAAAGAAATGCTAGTAAATCTATTATTGAGAAGTTAAATAATTTAATATAATAAAAATTTTAAGGGGTGATAAATAATATGAAATTAAAAAGCCTTATAAAAAAGATAGAAGCTAAGTATCCTACAAATTTAGCTTATGATTGGGATAATGTAGGATTATTAGTAGGTGATTTAGATGAAGAAATAAGAAAGGTACTAGTTTGTCTTGAAGCTAATGAATCTATAATAGAAGAAGCTATAAATAATAATGTAGATTTAATAGTTACTCATCATCCTTTTATATTTTCTAAGATGAAAAAGGTAACTACAGGTGATTTTAAAGGAAAATTAATACATAAACTTATTAGAAATAATATAGCTATTTATTCAATGCATACGAATTTTGATATAGCTTTTGATGGATTAAATGATTATTTTATGGAAGTTATGGGATTTGAAAATTCTAAAGTACTAGATACAACTAATAGAGAAGTTTTATATAAACTAGTTGTATTTGTGCCTAAAACTCATGAAATGGGTCTTAGAAAGGCTTTAGGAAATTCGGGTGCAGGACATATAGGAAATTATAGCCATTGTACATTTAATACAGATGGAATAGGAACATTTATGCCGTTAGAAGGAACAAATCCATTTATAGGTGAAACTAATAAAATAGAAGATGTTAAAGAAGTTAGAATTGAGACAATAGTTCCTCAAAGAATTTTAGGAGGAGTTATAAACTCTATGCTAAAGGCTCATCCTTATGAAGAAGTAGCTTATGATTTATATAAGTTAGAAAATAAGGGCAATGAAGTTGGTATTGGAAGAATTTCCAAATTAGAAACACAAATTAGTTTAAAAGAACTTTCAACTATGATAAAAGAAAAACTTAATATGGATTCATTAAGAGTTGTTGGCGATTTAAATACTACAATCAATAAAGTAGCTGTTGTAACTGGATCAGGAGCTGATTTTGCTAAAAAGGCTCAAAAATCTGGAGCTGATGTTTTAATTACAGGTGATGTTAAATATCATGAAGCACAGGATGCAGCTGATGCGGGTATATGCTTAATTGACTGTAATCATTTTGAAAGCGAAGATATATTTAAAGATGTAATGAAGAGATTTTTAGATCAAATTGAAGATCTAGAAGTTGTTAAGAGTGAAATTAATATAAATCCATTTCATATTTTATAATATACAATCAAGATAAACTAAAATAATTAGATAAAAATAATTGACAAATAAAAATTAATAAACTACCATAACTATTAATAAAATAATAAATTCTATGAAAAAGAGAGTAATATAAATTAATTTTATAGAGAGCTTAGGATGGTGGAAGCTAAGTATTGATATTTATATGAAAAGAGCTTTGGAGAATACTGCAGGAAATAAGTATGGTAGTAGGTGACCTCGCCTTAAGAGATAGAGTGGGTAAGTTAATTTTACCAATAAGAGTGGTAACACGGATAGTATTCGCCTCTTGGATTTTATTCCAAGAGGCTTTTTTATTATAAAAATATAGGATATTTATTGGGGGGCAAATTATGAAATTATGGGGTGGACGTTTTAGAAAAGAAGAAAATAAATTAATGGAAGAATTTAATAAATCATTTGAGTTTGATAAAGTATTATATAAACAAGATATAGAAGGCAGTATAGCTCATGTTTATATGCAAGGGATGTGTGGATTACTAAGTAAAGAAGAATGTGAAGAAATAACTAATACATTAATAAAAATAAAAGAAGATATATAAAATGGAAGTTTAAAATTAGAAGGAAATTATGAGGATATACACAGTTTTGTTGAAATAAATTTAATAAATAGAATTGGAGAGTTGGGCAAAAAGCTTCATACAGGACGTAGTAGAAATGACCAAGTAGCAACAGATATGAGATTATATGCAAAAGAAAAAACTATAGATTTAATAAACCAAATAAATAGTTTTAGAAAAATAATTAAAGAAGTTGCAGACAATAATTCAGTTATAATGCCAGGATACACACATCTACAAAGAGCACAAGTAGTAACATTTAAACACCATTTAATGGCTTATTATAGCATGTTTACTAGAGATGAAAAACGACTACAAAATGCATTGGAAATATTAGATGAAAGTCCACTTGGTTGTGGGGCGTTAGCAGGTACTACTCATAATATTGATAGAAATATAACTATGAAAAAGTTAGGGTTTAAAAGAGTAGTTGAGAATTATATGGATGGAGTTAGCGATAGAGATTACTTAATAGAACTAATGAGTGATTTTTCTATAATAATGATGCATTTAAGTAGACTAAGTGAAGAGTTAGTACTATGGAGTAGCAAGGAGTTTAGTTTTGTAGAAATAGATGATTTATATACTACAGGAAGCAGTATAATGCCTCAAAAGAAAAATCCAGATGGAGCAGAATTAATAAGAGGAAAAACTGGAAGGGTCTATGGAAATTTGATAGGTCTTTTAACTGTTATGAAGGGATTACCATTAGCATATAACAAAGATATGCAAGAAGACAAAGAAGGATTCTTTGATAGTGTAAAACAACTAAAAATGTGTATACAAGTAATGGAAGAGATGATAGCTACATTAAAAGTAAATAAGGATCAAATGAAGTCGAGTGTACAAGGTGGATTTTTAAATGCGACAGAGGTGGCTGATTACTTGGTTAAAAAAGGAATTCCATTTAGAAGTGCTCATAGTATAGTTGGTTCTATTGTAATTTATTGTGAGGATAATAATAAATCAATAGAAGATTTAAATCTAGAAGAGTTAAGACAATTCTCCAATATATTCGATAACAAAATATATGATTTTATAGATTATGAAAAAATACTAGATAAAAGAATAAAACAAATAATTAAATAGTAAGATGAAGGAATTTAGAAGTTTTTATCTAATATTGTTCAAGTAATAAATTTTTATTAGGGGGAATAAAATGAGCATTAAAACTTCTAAAAGAAAGCCAGACTGGTTAAGAGTAAAGATTAATAGTGAAGAAACTAAAGAAGTTGAGTTTATGATGAGAGAATTAGAATTAAACACTGTATGTAAAGAAGCTAGTTGTCCGAATTTATGTGAATGTTATAAAAAAAGAACTGCTACATTTATGATAATGGGAAGTCAATGTACTAGAAATTGTAGATTTTGTAATGTTAATAATGGAAATCCGCAGCAACTTGATGAAAATGAGCCAATGAATGTTGCTAAAGCAGTTAAAGAATTAGGACTAAGTCATGCAGTTATAACAAGTGTTACAAGAGATGATCTAGATGACTGTGGAGCAAGTCATTTTGCAAAAACAATTAAAGCAGTTAAAGAACTTAATCCTAATACAACTATAGAAGTCTTAATACCTGATTTAAAAGGAATTGAAAAAAATTTAGATATAGTAATAAAAGAAAATCCACAAGTTATAAATCATAATATTGAGACAGTAAAGTCATTATATGATAAGGTAAGACCAGAGGCAATATACGAGAGAAGTTTAAATGTATTAAAGTATATAAAGACTAAAGCACCTAATATACTAACTAAAACAGGTATAATGGTAGGTTTAGGTGAAAGTGACAAAGAAGTTTATAATGTTATGGATGATGCTTTATCTGTAGGATGTGATATTTTTACAATAGGGCAATATTTAAGACCTTCAAAGAATCATATAGAAATTGAAGAATATATTACTCCAGAAAAATTTGAAGAATATAGGTTAGAAGGGATAAAAAAAGGATTTAAATATATAGCTAGTAGTCCCTTAGTAAGAAGTTCATATAAAGCAGAAGAAGCTATAAAATAAAGGAGTAAAATATGATATATGTAGAAAGTAATTCATTGAGTCCATATTTTAACTTTGCCCTAGAGTATTACCTAATGACTGAAAAAGAACTAGGTGATGATAATATATTTATGTTTTGGAGAACTAAGCCAACTCTGATGATAGGAAAATTTCAAAATACTATAGAAGAAATAAATCAAAAGTATGCAGAAGAAAATAATATAAATGTAGTTAGACGTATGAGTGGTGGAGGAACTATATATACTGATATGAATGGTTGGCAATTTACCTTTATAAATAAGAATTATAAAGGTAGTGGAATTGATTTTAGTGAATTTACAAAGCCAATAATACATGCATTAGAAAAACAAGGTATAAATGCATATTTTAATAGTAGAAATGATTTATTAATAAATGGACGAAAATTTTCTGGAAATGCTCAATATATAAAAAATGGTAGTAGACTTCATCATGGATCAATATTATTTAATACAGATATTGAATCTATGGTAAAAAGTATAACTGTAGCTGAAGATAAAATTATTTCAAAAGGAATAAAGTCTGTAAGAGAAAGAGTTACAAACATATCGGAACATCTAGATAAAGATATTAGTACTTTAGAATTTAAAGAAATTATGTTAGAAAGTTTGCTTAAAAATACTAAAAACATATATACACTTACTGATGAAGATTTATACAGAGTAAATGAGATATCAAAAGAAAGATTCGAGTCTTGGAACTGGAATTATGGTGCATCTCCTAAATTTAATATAACTAAGTCTAAAAGATATAGTGGTGGAAAAGTTGAATTTAAAATAAATATAGATAAAGGTATAATTAGGGATATATTTATAAATGGAGATTTCTTTGGAGAAGGTGAAGTTGAAGATATATCTAAATTACTTAGTGGATGCAGATATTCGAAAGAATCTATTATAGAAGTGATTAATAGTATCGATATAGAAAAATACTTTTATAAAATAAGTAAAGAAGATATTTTAGATTGTATAATCTAAATAAAAAATAGATGTATAAATTTATACATCTATTTTTTATTTAGATTATACAATCTAAATAAAAAATAGATGTATAAATTTATACATCTATTTTTTATTTAGAAATTTAAAGGATATCTTCTAAAGTATATTCACTAAATTTTTGTTTAAATGCATCTAAAGCATCATTTATTATAGGCTTTAGACTACATCTACCATTAAGATTACATGTATTACTATCATCAGAAAAACATTCAACAATATTTAAATTATCTTCTGTTATTTCCAATAAATTCCCTAGATTTATATTTTTAGGATCTGTTACTAATTTAATACCACCATTTCTACCTTTAGAAGAGAGAATATAGTTATTCTTTGCTAGTTTATAAATTATTTTTTTTATATGATGAGTAGATAAATCAAGTATAGAAGAAAGCTCATCTACTGTAAAAAGTTCGTTTGGATGATTTCCTAAATATATTAAGATTCTGAAACTATAGTCTGTAAATTTTGACAAGTACATAGAATACTCCTTAGTTAAAACGTTATTTATTAATTATTATTATATAAATAACTATATAATAAACACAATAATAAATATTGAATTAAATAAAATATTTTTTTATTAAAGTAAGAATTAATTGATTATTATAGTAGTAGTATCTAATATATTATCATAAATCCATTGAGCATTATCGACTGCTAATCTTATACATCCATGGCTTAAAGCTAATCCTAATCTATCATCAATTATCTCAGTACCCTGAGCATTAAATAAAATTGAGTGATAATAATAACTACCTCTAATTCTAGTTGCATATTTTACTCTATAAGTAGAAGATCCAAAATAAGGTTTTCTACCACTTACATAAAATGTACCTTTTATAGTTGGAGTACTAGGTTTTCCGATTGTACAAATCCATTTATATAGTAAAATCCAGTTATTATTAGAATCTTTTTCAAATATATAAGTAAATTTATTTTCCAAATTTGTTACAATTAAATTTTTAGTAGGACTCTTTATATTATTATCATTTACAAATTTAGTCATGTCTGTATTAAAATTAGTGAAATCATAACCTTCTGGAGGATTACCATCATCAGATAAAAAATAGCTAAATATATATCCTTCATCGTTATTATACATAACATGGCTCCAGTCTCCATTTACTGATAAAACTTGGACCATAGATTTATGAGGAAGTACTGTTACTGGATTTGACTCAGATGATGGATAAGATCTTAAGGTAACATCAGTCCATGTGAATTTAGTTTGTGATAGATACTCATTATATACATATCCTCTTTGGTTGTTATATATTACTTCATACCAATCTTCCTCACCATCAATTACTGTAACTCTTGATCCTGCTGGTATAACTGATATTATATTTGAAGATGTAGATTTACCTTCCCTTAAATTAAGGTTTGCTAAGGTGTATTTGTATACTTCTTGTGACTGTCTTTTATATTTCTTCATAATTCCACCCCATACTTAGACTTTAAAATATTCTATGATAAATTTAAAATAATTGTGTAAGGCTTTTCTCTTAAATATTAGAGTAAAGCCTATATAATTTTGAATTAATTTAAATAAATTAGAAATCTGTAACTTATGTTACGGACTTTATTTATATTTAAACTTATAATGTGTATATAAAATAAACATTAGAAATCTTGGAGGAATAATTATGGAAAAAATGTTTTGTTTTCAATGTCAAGAGACAGCAGGATGTACAGGATGTACTAAATTTGGAGTATGTGGAAAATCACCAGATTTAGCAAGAATGCAAGACTTATTAGTATATACAACTAAAGGATTATCAGAAGTAACAACAAGACTTAGAGCAGAAGGTAAGCAAGTAAGTAGCGAAGTTAATCACTTAATAACTATAAACTTATTCACTACAATAACTAATGCTAACTTCGATGATGCGGTATTTTATGCAAGAGTTAAAGAAACTTTAGCTATTAAAGAAGAGTTATTATCTAAGTTAGATAATAAAGAAAACTTATCAGAAGCAGCATTATGGAATGCAACTTCAAATGAAGATATGGATGTGAAAGTAGGAGTATTAGCTAAAGTAAAAGATGCTATACTTGGAAGCGGAAAAGAAAAAGAATCTGATGATATAGATAAATTATTAGATGAAAAATCTACTACAGTAGGAGTATTAGCTACTAAAGACGAAGATGTAAGAAGTTTAAGAGAACTTATAATATATGGATTAAAAGGTATGTCAGCTTATATGAAGCATGCTAATGCATTAGGATATGATAGTGAAGAGATAAATGCATTTATGCAAGCTACTTTAGCTAAAACTTTAGATGATAGCTTATCTATAGATGAATTAATAGCATTAACTTTAGAAACTGGTAAAGTAGGGGTAGATGGTATGGCTCTACTTGATAGTGCAAATACTGGAACTTATGGACATCCAGAAATAACTAAAGTTAATATAGGTGTTAGAAATAACCCAGGAATACTTGTATCAGGACATGACTTAAAAGACTTAGAATTATTACTAAAGCAAACAGAAGGAACTGGAGTAGATGTTTATACTCACTCAGAAATGTTACCAGCTCATTACTATCCAGCATTTAAAAAGTATTCTCACTTTGCAGGTAACTACGGAAATGCTTGGTGGAAACAAAAAGAAGAATTTGAAAGCTTCAATGGTCCAATATTAATGACTACAAACTGTATAGTACCACCAAAGGATAGCTATAAAGATAGAATATACACAACAGGAGCAGCAGGATTTGCTGGAGTTAAGCATATAAAAGGTGAGAGCGAAGATAATAAAGATTTTTCACAAATAATAGAACAAGCTAAAAAATGTGCTCCTCCAACAGAAATAGAAACAGGAGAAATAGTAGGTGGATTTGCACATAACCAAGTATTTGCACTTGCAGATAGCGTAGTAGAAGCTGTGAAAACTGGAGCTATAAAGAAATTCTTTGTAATGGCTGGATGTGATGGAAGAGCTAAATCAAGAAATTATTATACTGATTTTGCTTTAAGCTTACCAAAAGATACAGTAATACTTACAGCAGGATGTGCTAAATATAAATACAATAAATTAGATTTAGGTGATATAAATGGAATACCTAGAGTATTAGATGCAGGACAATGTAATGATTCTTACTCATTAGCACTTATTGCACTTAAATTAAAAGAAGTGTTTGAGCTTAATGATATAAATGAATTACCAATAGCATATAATATAGCTTGGTATGAACAAAAAGCTGTAATAGTATTATTATCACTATTATACTTAGGTGTTAAAAAGATACACTTAGGACCAACATTACCAGCATTCTTATCACCAAATGTTGCTAAAGTTTTAGTTGAAAACTTTGGTATAGGTGGAATAACTAATGTTGAAGATGATTTAGAAATGTTCTTAAAATAATATATAAAAAAAGTAGCAATAATAAAAATATTATTGCTACTTTTTTAGTTAAGCTACATTCGTATCTATTGTAGGAGGAAATATTTTAAAGAATAAACCTCTAATTAAAGGAGATACAATAAGTAGATTTAAAGGTATAGCGAAGATAAAGTTTTTTACTATACCCATACTATAAGCAGGTAACAAGTTAGGCCCAAAACCTACATTTGTAACGGCTCCAAAGAATGACATCCAAAGAACCATACCGCATCCTGTAAAGAAGGACATACATATTCCTACCTTCTTCATACTATCTCCAGGTTTAATTATTTTGCTAGCTATAATTTTTACTATTTTACCAACTATAAATAAATCTCCTATTAATGCAAATATAAATGCGGGGATGAATCCCATAATAGCATGTTTAAAAACATTTACTGAAAAGCCTTCTATTAATGTTATATTGTAACAACTCATTATGAATACCATAGTTGTACATATCATTAAAACAAATATAAGATGTTCTTTTTTATTTTTTCCCATTATTAGAAAATACCTCTTTCTTTAATATTGTAAACTTAGTTGACATAGATATGTTAACATAATGGAAAAATAATGTCAACTAAGTTTACGATATTAAAATTGTACTTAAAAAAACTTTGTAAAAAAGATATAATACTAATAGATACTAATTATAGAAAATAGGAGACAATATATGCAGTCATATTTTAAAGATTTAAATATAATAGACTTAATAAGCGAAAAGCATGCAAAACTTAGAAAATTGGTAAGAGATAAATGGGTAGAGTTGGGTGAGGAATATATAAGTGATACAGAATCGTATATATTAGCTATAATAGAAAGGGAACCTATGAGTGTAGCTCAGATAGCTAGAATAATAGATATATCACGTCAAGGTGTTCATAAATGCACAAAAGATTTAATTCTAAGAGGATATATATACACTGAATATGTAGAAGGTAACTCGAGAGATAAGATATTACTACTAACAGAAAAAGGTAAAAGATTTTTTGAAGAAACCTTATTATTAAAGGAGAGTATAGAAGAAGAGATAAAAACATCTATAGGAAGAAAAGAATTTGAAATATTAAAAGACTGCTTAAGTAAAAGATGGTTTTAAAAAATTATTTTATAAATAGAAAAATTGGGTATGAATATAAAAATAAATTTATAAAAAGGAAATAATATGAAAGATAAATTAATAAATGCAGTAACAAAAAATAAAGAAAAACTATCTTATATAAATATAAGCGAAGATAATAAGTATAATGGGTGGGTGTATAAGTTCAATATAATATTACCTAATAATAAAAATATGGGATTAGACTTAAAAGATGAAAATGATTTATTTTTATTATTTGTTCTATCATCATCATGGTCAAAAACAGGACCTTGGAAAATGCAGCATTTTTTATAACTTATCTGAAATTAAACAATAAAGATAAAATAGAATTATGGATGAATGATGATTTTGTAAATGATGAGATTGAAAGTCGTAATATTAATGCTAATGATATAGTAAAAATGTGTAGTGGATTAGTTCCTAGGAAGAAAGTAAGCTTTAGAAAGGACTATTATTCAAGTATATCTATAATAGCTAATAATTGGAATGATATAAAAGAGAGTTTAAAAATTTCTAATGAAAACAATGACTTTAGTATATTTATAAATTATATAAGGCAGATTGAAGGTTTAGGATCTGGTAAAAATAAAATGAGAATAAAAATTCCTTTAATTTTAAGAGAATTAAGGTGTCAAGAGGTATATGATAATATTCCTGGAGTGTTATGCTGTGTTCCTGATGAAAGAGTGAAATTGTCAGCAAAGAAAGTGGGTATAACAATTCCTAATGTAACATCAATAAGTAGTTTACTTAAAGCATCTAAAATTATTTATGAAAACTTTGGAGATTTATATGATATACCTTTATTTGCATATGAAGAAATAATAGACGATATAAAAGCCTAAGAGTAGATTATATAATCTATTCTTAAGCTTTTTATTTATAAAATTATTTTACTTTAATAGAAACTTTAATAACATAATTATTTATATCTTTAACGGATACCTCATCTATTAGAATATCCTCATAAGCATCTCCATTAATATGTAAATTATTTTCATTTATATAATCAAGTATTTTTTGATAAATAATCTGTACACTGTCATAATATCCTTTATGATATCCAACAACATATATACCTTTAGGCTTAATAAATATTTTTTCATTAGGAATATTCTCATCAACTTTAGTAAAATAGTAGCTATACTTAGATAAATTTCTTGTGAGCAAATCTTCATAGCTAATTATTCCACCCGCAGCAAATCCAATATTTAGATTATTATCAAAGCAATAATTTATATGATCTGAGTAGGTTTGGATATCATAAATTTGTTTTGTGTTATCAATTGGGTCACTTAAAATAAGATACTCTTCTTTTTGATTTTCTAAAAAAATAGATTTTGTAAAATTTTTACCCTCAGTAATTAGCTTTATCTTGTTAGACATTTGGACTTGCAACTTTTTTAGTCTATTAATTTCATTTTCAATTTCAATAATCTCTTCTTGAAAAAGATTTATTATATTATCAGGAGTTCTTCTCTCTATAAAATTTTTAATTTCTTTTAAAGGCATACCTATAGATTTTAAAATATATATAACATTTATAACTTCTAATTGGTGATGAGAGTAATATCTATATCCATTTGACATAACTTTTTCAGGTTTAAATAATCCTATTTCATCATAATGAAATAGCGTTTTTTTATTTATATTACATAATTTTGCAAATTCACCTGTAGTGAAATATTTTACTTTATTCTCCATATTTTATTCTCCTTATTGACTATCCTCTTACAGGATACTTTATTATAGTTTACATAAGAGTATTTTTCAAGGAGGAAATTATGAGTAATGCATTAGAAAAAAAGATTACATTAGGATCTTTGATAAAATATACATTGCCAACAATAGCAATGATGGTATATTTATTTCTAGGTTTGTAGGAGTAGATGTATTATCTGCATCAAATATAGTATATCCTATAATTAATTTACTTATAGGAGTAGGGGTAATGTTTTCTACTGGAAGAGGAGCTATTGTAGCTAAGCTAATGGGAGAAGGCAAAGATAAAGAAGCTAAAGAAGGTTTTACAAGTATAGCAATTAGTGGCTTAGTAGTAGGTTGTATCGTATCTTTAATATGTATTATTTTTATAGATAAAATTATATATACTTTAGGTGGAAATGATCAATTATATAAGTATTGTTATGATTATTTATTATGGATGTTAATATTCACACCTTTTTTAATTTTAAAAATATATTCAGATTACTTTTTAATAACAGCAGGTGTAGCTAAATTAGGCTTAATAAATGCTATTGGAGGAGGAGTATTAAATATAGTTTTAGATTATATATTTTTATATATTTTTAAAATGGGTATTACTAGTGCTGCTATAGCAACAGGGTTAGGATATGGAGTTCCTTCAATAATAGGTATAATTCATTTTTCTAAAAAAAGTAGTGCAATTCATTTTGTTAAATTTAAATTTAATTTTAAATTAATAAAGTTGTTTTAATGGATCTTCGGAAATGGTAACTCAGTTAGCAATTTCTGTAACCACATTTTTATATAATATAGTTATAATAAGATTTTTAGGAGCAAATGGAGTAGCTTCAATAACTATAATCTTATATATTCAATTTTTATTAAATGCAGTTTATTTAGGTTTTACATCTGGCGTATCTCCTAGAATTAGCTATAATTATGGTAGTAAAAATGAAGTAGAAATTAGGAAGTTAGTAAAATATAGTTTCTTAATTATAAGTGTATTTGGAATAGCTACATTTATTATATCTAGAGTTTTCTCAGATGTATTAATAGGTATATTTGTAGATGACAAGCAATTATTTAAGACAACGTTAGATGGATTTATAATTTTTTCGTTTAGTTTCTTGTATTCAGGTTTAAATATATTTATATCTGGAATGTTTACAGCATTTTCAAATAGTAAGATATCAGCAATACTTTCATTATTTAGAACATTTATTTTATTTATAATTGGAATTATAATTTTACCAATGATATTTGGTCTTAATGGAGTTTGGTTAGTTGTTCCAATTTCTGAGTTGATTGCTTTGTTTATATCTTTTATATTTGTATATAATAATCGATTTAAATATATGTATAGTAGAGCATTTAAAAATAAATCTTTATCCTATGAATAAAATGATTATTTGAGTTTATAAATTGTATAAATATAAAAAAGTTGCTTAATGTAATTACTTAATTATATTAAGCAACTTTTTTGTGTTAAAATTTTATATATAAGGAAAATAAGTAATAAAATGCAAAATAAACAATAAGTTACTTGTAAATATAGTAAAATATAGTAAAATATGGAATAGTAATAGAACATTGTGAATTTTTTAAGGAGATTAGCAAATAGGGATATATGGAAGAAAATATGTATAAGAAAATAGTAAAAAATAGTCCGATTGCTTACTGTTGTGCGGATATAATAAATGATAATTATGGCAATCATTTGGGCATAAAAATAAAAGATATAAATAAATCTTTTGAGGAGTTATTTGAGACAAAACTAGAATATATCAATAATAAGAATATAATGAATATGTTATCTGATGAGCAAATAAAAGATTGGATAAGTACATATAAAGAAGTTGATATTAACTCTAAGAAAACGATAAGAAAATATAATAAATTTATGAATATTATCTATGAGATGGATATTTATAATAAAGAAGATAAAGAATTATATATGGTATTTAGGCAAGTAAGTAAAGTATCACCAGCAATATCACCAGCAATGAGTAAAGCACCATTTCTAGCATGGATTAAAGATATAGATGGTAAGTACACAGACGTTAATAATGCATTTCTCAAATCTATGGGTTTAAAAATTACTGATGTTATAGGAAAAACAGAGTATGATATAATGGAAAAAAATCAAGCTGAAGAATCAAATTTTTATGATAAATCCGTTTTAAAAAAAGATACGTTTCATACATATAGACAAGCAATTATTAAAGATAATAAAAAAGAATATTATGAAATAACAAAATGGCCATGTATAGATTATACAAATGGATGCACAATAGGTACTATGGGAATATCCGTTGAGATTACGAAAGAAGTTATATCAATAGAAGAATTAGAAAAGAATCAAGAAATATTATCTCAAATAACAAATAATATAGATGAAATAATAATAATTGAAAATGATAAAACCCCTGTATATATAAGTTCCGCATTTGAAAAAATGTTTGGTATAAGACCAGAAGATATGAACTTATATGATAGTTGTGAAAATTGGGACAAGTATTGGGATGATAGAATAGAATACGAAAAAAAATACAATGAATATGATAATGAAAAAGAAATAGGTATATCGAAATTTAAAAATGAGTATGGATATAAATGGCTGAAAAAGGAGTATATGCCAATAAGGAGTAATAGTGATGATGTAAAAAAAAGGGTAGGAATAATAAGAGATATAACTAAGGATGTAGAAGCAAATGAGAGTCTAGAAAAATTAAGAATGGATTTTTTTGCGAATTTGTCACATGAGCTGAGAACACCTATAAATATAATTTTAAGTTCATTACAGGTAATAAACTTAAGGTTAGATAAATTAAATCAAGATGACTATGAATATTTTACAAAATACTTAGGAATACTTAGGCAAAATGGGCTTAGGTTACTTAAGCTTGTTAATAACTTAATAGATACAACTAAGGTTGATTCTGGTCACTTTGATCATAGCCCACAGAATGGCAATATAATAAGTTTTATAGAAGATGTGTGTATGTCTGTAAGTGAATTTATAAAAAATCATAATTTAAATTTAATATTTGATACAGATTGTGAAGAAAAAATAATTGCATTTGATAAAGATAATATGGAGAGGATAATGCTGAATTTATTATCTAACGCAATTAAGTTTAGTAAAGATAAAGGTAATATAGAAGTAAGTATATATTGTGAAGAAAGTATAAAAATAAAAGTAAGAGATAATGGAATTGGTATTCCTAAAGATAAGTTAGATAGCATATTTGGTAGATTCGAACAAGTAAAAAGTAAGATGAAAAATGAAAGAGAAGGAAGTGGAATAGGTCTTTCATTAGTTAAATATTTAGTAGAAATGCATGACGGAAGTATCTCTGTAGATAGTGAGTTAGAAGTAGGTTCAGAGTTTATAATAAATTTACCTGATAAGTTGTGCGAAAATAACAAAAATAAAGTTGATAGAGTCAACAATGTTAATCTAACCAATATAAGCAATATGAATATAGAGTTTTCGGATATATATTAAAAATAGCCTTCAATTTTATGAAGGCTATTTTAATATATGCTTATTATAAGCAAAAACTTTTTCTAATTATTAACTCAGAATTTAAAAGAACAGTCTTTTTAATAGTTCTACCATCTATTATTTGTTCTGATAGTAATGATATTGATGTTTTACATAGTTCAGGTATATCAATATGGAATGTACTAAGCGGTGGAGATACATATTTTGAAATATCAATGTTATTAATACTTATAACGCTAACTCTTTGAGGAATAGATATATTATGCTCATTTAATGCTTGAAGAACACCTATAGCTATAGCATCTGATGCAATAAAAAATGCTGTAGGTAAGTTATCATTTAAAGTTTCAATAGCTTTTTTAGTCATTTTATATCCTGTCTCTACTGAAAATTTTTTATCTATAAAAATATTATTTTCATTTAGTAAATTTTTATTATATAAATATGTTCTAAAAGCAATTTCTCTTATATCTTTTTCATGAACATTTGTGTCATGATTTAAATATGTACCACCTATAAATCCTATATTTGTATGACCAGCATTAATAAAATAATCCAGAGCCTTATGTGTTATTCTAGAAGTATTTGGTTGTACTGAATCGTATAAATCTGGAGTAGGATTTGAATCTATAAAAACACCATTCTTAGTTATTTTGTTCAGTTCTAATATTTCACTTGTTGAGAATCCACCTACAGCAATAAATCCACTTATATCTTTAGGTATTTTGCTTATACCATCTTGCTTTTTTATAGTGATTAACTCCATATTTTTCTCATTAGCATATTTTTCTATTTGTAAACGCATTTCTTTAAAATAAACGTCTTCTAACTCCTCTGTATCAGTAATCCAAAATAGTAATGCAATTTTTTCTATAATAGTTTTAATATACTTTCTTTCATATCCTAGGGATAAAGCTGTATTTAAAATCTTACTTTTTGTTTTTGGTGAGACTGATAAAGAGGTATCATTATTTAATAACCTAGATACTGTAGAAGTAGAAAATCCAGATTTCTGAGCTATTTCTTTTATAGTAACCATTAAATAACCTCCAATTTATTTTATTTAAAATTATATTTTTAACAAATTAAATTATAAAAGAGCTGATGTTTTAATTTATCATATATACATTATAACCATAATTAATCTTTATAGTAAAGATATTTACTATTTATATTTAGTAAATAATTTTACTAATAATATAAATGTTAATACTATTTTTAGATTAAAATTACTATAAATAATATTTAAAATAGTGTTTTATTTAAAATGTTTAATTTATGAAAAGTTAATTATAGAACTATAGTTATATCATTTACTATTTATTAATATTTTTTTAGTAAATATATTTACAAAATCAATTTACTTAATTATAATTAAAAGTGTAAAAACGATTTCATGAAAATTAGGGGGAATTAAATATGTTTAAAAGAATTTGTTCACTAATATTATGTGGAGCATTAGTAGTAGGTATGACAGGTTGTGGACCTTCAGATAGTAAAGGAGATGCCTCAACTAGTTCAGGAAATAATTCTGATTATGATTTATTAGTTTGGGAAGATCAAAGTAAATCAGGTGGGATAGAAGATGCAATTAAGAAATTTGAAGAAGAAAAAAATGTAAAAATAAAAGTTGTTGAAAAAACTTATGCAAATCAAATAGAGGACTTAAGATTAGATGGTCCAGCAGGGACAGGTGCAGATGTAATAACAATACCTGGAGATCAAATAGGAACAGCAGTTACATCAGGATTACTTAAAGAATTAGAAATAGATGAGTCAACTAAAGAGATATATACAGACTCAGCTATGGAATCACAAATAGTTAATGGGAAGGTTTACGGACTTCCAAAGGCTGTAGAAACTCAAATTTTATATTATAACAAAGATATAATATCTGAAGAAGATTTACCACAAACTACAGATGAATGGCTAGAGTATTCAAAGTCTGTTACTAAAGATGGTAACTACGGATTATTAGCATTATGGGATCAAATATACTACGCACAAGGTGTTATGAGTGGATTTGGCGGATATATATTCGGTAAAAATGAAGATGGAAGTTTTAATGCTGAAGATATAGGTCTTAATAATGAGGGTGCAATAAAAGCAGGAGAATACATATCTAAGTTTTATGATAGTGGAGTATTTCCAAAAGGAATAGTTGGAGAACAAGGTATAAATACTTTAGATTCATTATTCACAGAAGGTAAAGCAGCTGCAGTAATATCAGGTCCTTGGAATATAGAACCATATAAGCAAGCTGGAATAAACTATGGTGTAGTAGAATTACCGACATTACCAAATGGAGAACATATGGGGTCATTAATAGGAGTAAAAAGCTACAATGTAAGTTCATATAGTAAGAACCCAGAATTAGCAGAAGAATTAGTTGAATTTTTAGCAAATGAAGAAAATTCAAAAGCTAGATATGAGGTAACTCAAGAAGTTCCAGCAATAAAAACATTAGCTGAGGATGAAAATGTACTTAGTACTGATAGTGCAAAAGCAGTTGCAGCTCAATCTCAATATGCAGAATTAACTCCTGGTATAACAGAAATGAACTCTGTATGGGAGCCAATAGATTCAGCTTTACAAACAATAGCTACAGGAAAAGCAAAGGCTAAAGATGCACTGGATAATGCTGTTACAACTATAAAAAATACAATAGCAGCAATTAATAAGTAATATAGTTTTATTTAAAGTAAAACAGTTACGATCAATAAGGGGGAATATAAATGGTAGAAGAAGTTACTAGTCAAGTATCACCAAAGATGAGTAATCAAAAAAAGTCTGACCATGGAAAAAAAGCAGCATTACTATCTTTAATACCTGGACTAGGTCAAATATATAACAAACAAATAGTAAAAGGATTGATATTTTTAGGTTTCTTTTTATCTTTCATCTTTGTATTTAAAGATTTATTTAATATGGGGTACTGGGGAATATTTACCCTAGGAGAGCAAGTACCTAGAGATAATTCAATATTCCTTTTAGCAGAAGGTTTAATTGCAATAATAGTAACAGCCTTTGGACTGCTATTTTACTATTTAAATATAAAAGATGCTTATGCTAATGGGAAAAGAAGAGATGATGGGTTCTCAGTTTACTCTGTAAGAGAACAATATCAAATACTTTTAGAAGAAGGATATCCATACTTTATAACAAGTCCAGCGTTTGTATTACTAGTATTTTCAGTAATATTCCCTATACTATTTAGTTTTGCTTTAGTATTTACAAATTATGATCTTTATCATAGTCCACCAGCTAGCTTAGTTAGCTGGGTAGGACTTGAAACATTAAAAGATATATTTACAGTAGAAATTTGGAGATCTACATTCTTTGATGTATTAGGATGGACTGTTGTATGGACGCTTGTAGCATCAACAATCCAAATTGCACTAGGTATATTTTTAGCAGTAGTAGTACATCAAAAAGGAATTAAATTTAAAAAGTTCTGGAGAACGATATTTGTATTACCTTGGGCAGTACCTGGTTTTGTAACAATACTTATATTTACAGGAATGTTTAATGATACATTTGGTGCTATGAATAATGTAATACTTCCTATGTTAGGTATTAGTGAAATACCATGGTTAACAGATGCTAACTTTACAAGACTTGCATTATTAATGGTTCAAGGTTGGTTAGGATTCCCATATATTTTTATAGTAACAACAGGTGTGCTTCAATCAATTCCAGAAGAATTATATGAAGCAGCAACAGTTGATGGAGCTACTTCTTTACAAAAATTTAAAAATATAACTTTACCTTTAGTTTTATACTCAATGGCTCCAATATTAATAACACAATACACATTTAACTTTAATAACTTTAATATTATATATCTATTCAATGCGGGTGGTCCAGCTGTACCTAACTCAACTGCAGGAGGAACTGATATATTAGTATCTTGGATATATAAACTAACAATGCAATCAGGTCAATATGCATTAGCAGCAGCACTTACTCTTTTATTATCAGTATTTGTTATAGGATTGGCTATATGGCAGTTTAGAAGAACAAATTCATTTAAGGAGGTAGAATAAATATGAATGTATTAAATTCAAAAAGTAAAAATAATATAAAAAAGGCATTAATATATTTACTATTAATTTCGGTATGTGTAATTATTATCTACCCACTTTTATGGACAATAGGAGCTAGCTTTAATCCAGGTAATAGTTTAGTGAGTACAAGCCTTATACCTGAAAATCCTACAACAGAACATTACTCACAGTTATTTGCGGGTGTAGGAACTCTACATTATAAACAATGGTATTTAAATTCATTAAAGATAAGTATATTTACAATGATATTCTCACTAATATCGGTATCATTTACAGCATATGCATTTTCTAGATTTAGATTTAAAGGAAGAAAAAATGGATTAATGGCGTTTATGCTTTTACAAATGATACCACAATTTTCAGCGCTAACAGCAATATTTGTTTTGGCACAAATGTTAGGATTAATAAATAGTCACTGGTTATTGATATTCATATATGTAGGAGGTCAAATTCCTATGAATGCATATCTTTTAAAAGGGTATATGGATTCAATTCCAAGAGATTTAGATGAAAGTGCAAGAATAGATGGTGCTAGTAGAACTAGAATATTTTGGCAAATAATAATGCCTTTATCAAGGCCTATGTTAGCAGTTGTAGCAATGAATGGATTTACAGGTCCTTTAGGAGATTTTGCTCTTTCATCAGTTATACTTAGAGAGCCTGAATCTTATACTTTACCAATAGGTCTTTACAAGCTAGTTAGTGATAAGATGGGAGCTAGTTACACAACATTTGCAGCGGGAGCAATATTAATTAGTATACCTATAGTAATAGCTTTCTTAGCATTACAAAAACACTTTGTATCAGGACTTGCAGCAGGTGGAACAAAAGGATAAAATGGGGGATATAAATATGGAATTTACATATAACAATGAGAAACGATTACTTCATGGAGGAGACTATAATCCAGATCAATGGCTAGATTATCCAGAAATTCTAGAAGATGATATGAGATTGATGAAATTAGCAAATGTAAATACTATGACAGTAGGTATATTTGCATGGAGTGCACTTGAGCCAACAGAAGGAAATTATAATTTTGAATGGCTAGATAAAATAATTGATGATATATATAAACAAGGTGGTAGGGTAATACTTGCCACTCCAAGTGGGGCAAGGCCAGCTTGGATGTCTAAAAAATATCCAGAAGTATTAAGAACAAATGAAAGAAGAGAAAAAATGCTTCATGGAGGAAGACATAATCATTGCTTTTCTTCACCGGTGTATAGAGAAAAAACACAATCTATAAATCGTAAATTAGCTAATAGATACAAAAATCATCCGGCATTAATAATGTGGCATATCTCAAATGAATTTAGTGGAGAATGTCATTGTGATTTATGCCAAGAAAATTTCAGAAATTGGCTTAAAAATAAATATAAGACCGTGGAGAATGTAAATAAAGCTTGGTGGGGACCATTTTGGAGTCATTCATACTCAGACTGGTCAGAGATAGAGTCACCTTCATCAATAGGAGAAGGTGCAGTTCATGGATTAAATTTAGATTGGAAGAGATTTGTAACTGATCAAACTATAGATTTTTATGAAAATGAAATTAAACCATTGAGAGAGTTAACACCTAATATAGCGATAACTACAAACTTTATGGCAGATACAAATGATTTAATACCATTTCAAAGCTTAGATTATGAAAAATTTTCAAAACATGTAGATATACTAAGTTGGGATTGTTATCCAGCTTGGCATAATGATTGGGAGAAAACTTCAGATTTAGCAAGTAAAGTTGGATTTATAAATGACTTATATAGAAGCTTAAAGCAACAGCCATTTTTAATAATGGAATGTACTCCAAGTGGAGTAAACTGGCATAATGTCAATAAATCAAAAAGACCAGGTATGCATAAATTATCAGCAATGCAACTTGTAGCACATGGATCAGACAGTGTACTTTACTTCCAATGGAGAAAATCAAGAGGTTCTTCTGAAAAATTCCATGGTGCAGTAATTGATCATGATAATTCAAGTGAAAATAGAGTATTTAAAGAAGTTTCTCAAGTTGGAGAAGCACTTGAAAATATAAAAGAAATAAAAGGAAGTATGAAAAACTCAAAAGTAGCTATTGTATATGATTGGGATAATGACTGGGCATTAAAAGATGCTCAAGGGTTTGGAATAGAATCAAGAAGATATCCTCAAACGCTACAAGAACATTACAAATATTTCTGGAATAAAAATATATCTGTAGATGTTATAACTCCAAGAGCTGATTTATCTAAGTATAAATTAGTAGTTGCACCAATGATGTACCTTATGACAAAGGAAACTATGGATAATTTTAAATCATATGTAAGCAATGGTGGAGTTTTAGTTGGTTCATATATAAGTGGATTAGTTAATGAAAATGATTTAACTTATATAGGTGGATGGGCAAATACTCTTAAAGAGATATATGGTATAGATATATTAGAGTTAGATACATTATATCCTAAGGATAAAAATAGTATTAATTATAATGAGAAAAATTTTGATGTAAAAGATTATTGTAATGTAATATCTACTATAAATGCAGAAGTTTTAGCTAATTATGAAAATGATTTTTATAAAGGTAGTCCAGCTATAACTATGAATAGATTTAATAAAGGTAAAGGGTACTATATAGGTGCTAGAACAAATCAAGATTTCCTAAGTGAATTTTATGATAATGTAATATGTGACTTAGATATTATAGAAACACATGATTTTGAAACCCCTCAAGGTGTTTCTATACAAATAAGAGAGAATGAAGAAAATAAATATTACTTCATGATGAATTTCACAGAAGAAAATCAAGATGTTATAATAGATAATTTATATGAAGATTTAATTACTAATAAAAAGGTTTTAGGAAGTATAGAACTTAAACCCTATGATACATTAGTATTAAAAAAATCTAAATAAAAGTTATCAACTCCTTTTCTTAGAAGCTGTATATAAATATATTTATATGCAGCTATTTTTTATTAATATAGTCAAAATTAGTAACACGATTACATTTTTTACATATAAATAAGAGTATAAAGATAAAAAGAATTGACTTTATTAAAAATTAAGAATATAATTACAATAATTAAAAATTTTTATAATCCTAAGAAAAGGGATAGTAACTAAATTTAGGTTCAAAATAGAGAGTTGAGGATGGTGGAAGCTCAACAAGAAGAAATTTAGTGAATGGGCCTTTGAGGAGTAAACTGAAATCATATTATATGAGAGTAGGCTTTACCGTAAATCGCACGTTATAGCGAATGGGATATGATAGTATCCTAAAATGAGAGATGTATAACTTGATTTTGTTATACATAAATTAGGTGGCAACGCGGATAAACTCCGTCCTATTAATTTAGGACGGAGTTTTTTATTTTATAAATTAAAGGTGGTGATAAGTATGATATGAAGAAGAAAACATAAAGAATGTGATTTAAATATATGGCAATTATTGATTAAAAAATATTTAAAAGATTTAGGAGGACAATATTATGAAATTAAATACAAAAAAAATGGTTTTAAATGCATTACTTTTAGCATTAGGTTTAATTATACATCAACTTACACCAGCTATAGGTTTACCAATACAACCTGATATATCTTTGATTATGTTATTTACAATAATGATTATAAATAAAGGAGATTATAAAACTTCTCTAATTTGTGGTATAGCATGTGGAATATTTGCAGGTTTAACATCTAAATTTCCAGGTGGACAGATACCAAATATAATAGATAAAGTGATAACAACTAATTTAGTTTATTTATTTATGTATGTAATTTATAAGCTTCCTTTTGTAAAAAAACTAAGTGAAAGAATTCAGGATTTTATAGTTTCAATGATTATACTTCCAATAGGAACTTTAATTAGTGGTACTACATTCTTACTAGCAGCATTAGCCTTAGTTGGATTACCAGGCAGTTTTAAAGCTTTATTTTTAGTAGCTGTAGTTCCAGCTATAGGAATTAACCTAGTATGTGGTATATTTTTAGTTAAAGTTGTGACATCTTCTGTAAATAGATTAGGATATAAAAACTTAAGTAGTTTTAATAAATAGAGAGTTATGAAAAATCATTATGCTAAATTTAGTATAGTGATTTTTTTAATTAAATTCATAATAGAAAATTTTATGATAAAAACTTTAAAGTTAGAAATTACGTATATTTTGACGGAAAATGTTTATATTAAAATGCGATTTTAGGTAGAAAATTACAATTTAATGTACTACTATTAACTTATCAGGGGATTAATGATATATGAACGAATGTGTCAAAAACATAATGAAGATATATATATTTATTTTAGTTATACTGTATATATTACTTGGAAAGTTTAGCTTTATACACATATATAGCGTATTACTTATATTAAATAGTACTATAGGGATTTGCGGATTTTTAGTAAATACATCTTATTCTGACTTAAATAAAGATAATATATATAAACACATATCCATGGTTTTTGCGTTTTCTGGAATTATCAACTTAGTTTATGCTTTTTCGATGCTAATGTATAAGCATGAATATCAACATATAAATACAATTACACACATTGGATTTTTAGGTATAGGTGTAGAGATTTTACTAACAATGTACATTTTAAATAAACATAAAAATGAGATAAATATAAAAAAAATTATAAATACATTAATAATACTTACAGTTTTATCATTATTAGTGCTATGTAGAACATCAGTTATTCCAATGGTTTATAGCAAAAGTGGAATTACTGTATATTCTTTTATAGTAGAAATAGTATACATTATAGGTGCTATTTATATAATAAAAATATAAAAAACTAGATAATAGAATATCAAAAAGGGCTATGAGAGATATTCAAATATACAATGTATCCAGATTAGTTTATTTAGCTTTCATGTTAATATATGGAGTCTTAAGCGCATATTTAAAAATATATAACACATACATTTTCTTAACATTACTTCTAATATGCTTAGTAAATAGTATATGTATATCAAAAATTTGTTATATGGATATTATAAGAAGGCCAAATCAATTATTATACAGAAATCTACTTAGGGAGAAGGAAAGATTAGAAGAGGTAAATAAAGGATTTAAAGACTATAAAAATAGATATGAAGAGATATTAATGTATCTTCCAGATGGAGTAATAGTTTGTGAAGATGGAGTAATAGTTTTTGCAAATGAAAAAATTAATGAATATTTTAATCTATATAGTAGTGATTATATTTTAGGAAGAACTCTTTTTGATATAGTTGATGAAAGTGAAAGAGAAAGCATAAAGAAAATTGATGATATCAAAAAACCTGTTAAATATCTAAACCTAAAGTATTCATTCCGTGGAACAGAGTTTTATGGAGAGCAAACTAATATAATTAAAAGACGTAAAAATAAAACATTATCTATATTTATAATAAAAAATATGGAAGATAGAATAAAGTTAGCTAAAATAAAAGAAGAATTAGAGTATAATAAAACATTAGACGAAATAAAAAACCAAGTTCTAGCAAATATATCTCATGATTTTAAAACGCCAGTAAATGTAATTTACTCAACCGTTCAAATGCAAGATTTAAATATTAAAAAGAAAAAGTATGATAATTTAATTGAATTTAATCAAATTATTAGACAAAATTGCAATAGATTAATAAAACAAATAAATAATTTTATAGATTCTATCAAATTAGAAAGTGATAAATTACATGTGGATTTAAAGTATGTAAATATAGTTAGTTTAGTAGAAGATATAACTGACTCTGTATTAACATACGCTACAGAGAGAAATATAAATTTAATTTTCGATACTGAACATGAAGAAGTATATACTTCTGTAGATACACAATTTATAGAAAAAATAATTTTAAATTTATTATCTAATGCTATTAAATATAATAAAGAAAATGGATCTGTAGATGTAAAAGTTGAAGATACGGATCAGTTAATAATAATTTCAGTAAAAGATACAGGAGTAGGAATTCCTAAACGTAAGTTGAAAAATATATTTAATAGATATGAACGAGCAGAACGCGATTCTATAGAAACTAAAGAAGGTAGCGGAATAGGGCTTAATATAGTAAAACAAATGATAGAAGCATTAAATGGAGCAATAGATATTAGTAGTGTAGAAGGAAAGGGAACAGTAGTAAAAGTTATATTGCAAAAAAATGATGATGCAAAATTAGAAGAAGATGAAGCAATAAAAGCATAGTAATAAATTTAATGCATAATAACAATATATGTATATTGCCAGATATGATAATTTTTATTTGAATAATACAAATACTATATTCAATATGATAAAACACTAGGAGAGTGAAGCATTATGATTAAATATCTGGCAACTAAATTTTTAGAGAAACAAGCAGAAAAAAGATGGGAAGAAAACAAAAAAATTATAATGTATACAGGAATAACCATTTTAACAGGGTTAGGTGCATATTTTTCTTATAAAAAGATAAAAAACTATATACTTGATAGAGAAATGTCTGATGAGTTAAATTATTTAGATTATCTAGAAGATGAAGAGTCTTATGATAAAGAATGTGATGAGATTTACAATAAAAAAGATGAAGATGAAGAATTAAAAGAAAAAATAGATGAGTTTAATTCTAGACGATTAAGTTATGAAAATGATGAAATAGTATCACCAAAAGAATTAAATCATTATATAGATCAGATAAAAGTAGATAAATGTGATATAGAGGAAGAAGAATTTGAAGAAGATAAATATGAAAAATATGACGAATAATTGAGTTGACAATATCAACGAAATAGAATATACTAAATGCAGATGTAAAATGCGATTTAATCATTGAATACCCTATTAGATTCAATGATTACTTTATTAAATAATAAAATAAACCTATTAAAAAAAGAGATTTAAAGGAATTGTGCTGAAATTATTTAGTTCATTTCTTTAAATCTCTTTTTTGTACATTATCATATTAAAGTGACTAATATGTAATTTTATAAGAAGTATTATATTATATTATTTTATATATTGTATAATAATTATAGGAAAATAAAATTAAATTGGAGGAAATTATGACAAATATTCTTATGATAGAAGATGATAGTACTATAGCATTTGGAGTAAAATATGCACTAGAACAAGAAGGCTTTAATATAGATATATGTAAAGATTTAGAAAGCAGTAGAAAAAATATTAATGAAAAAGAATATGGTATTATTCTCTTAGATGTAACCTTACCTGATGGAAATGGTTATGATTTTTGTGAAGAAGTTAGAAAGTCACAAGATATACCAATAATATTTTTAACTGCTTGTGATGAAGAAGTTAATATTGTAATGGGATTAGACATAGGAGCAGATGATTATATAACTAAGCCTTTTAGAGTAAGAGAGCTTGTATCTAGGATAAAAGCTGTGCTTAGAAGAAAAGGTAATAATAATGATAATAAAAAAATATTAAAGTTTAAAAATTTAAGTATACATACATTAGAAGCAAGAGTATTTAAAAATGGAGAAGAAATTTTTCTAACATCAGTTGAATATAAGTTATTGTTGATTTTAATACAAAATAACAATGTAGTTTTAAGTAGATCAAAAATTCTTGAAAAACTTTGGGATGTCACATATGACTTTGTAAATGATAATACTCTTACGGTTTATATAAAAAGACTTAGAGAAAAGATTGAAGATGATGCAACAGATCCTAAGTTTGTAATTACTGTAAGAGGTCTTGGTTACAAGTGGAATGGAAGTGAAGATAATGTTTCTATTTAATCCAGAGATGAAAAGATTTTTAAGAAATTGCTTTATTTTATTACTAATTAGTATAGGGTTATCTATAAGTATTACTTTTATGAATATAAATATAATAAAATTTAAGGTAGTTGAAAATAATCAAGCAATATTAGGAGAGATATTACATAAAAATCCAAATTTAGAATCACAAATAGTAGATATAATAACTCAAGGTGGTTCTAAGGAAAATATAGACTTAGGTAAAGATATCCTAGAAAATTATAATTATAATAAAAGTATAAGTTTTGGAAATGAACCTATTATAAGTGAGAGTATTAATGAACTTTTAAGTGTAAATATATTGTTTTTAGTATTTGTATTTGTTTTATTTTTAATATTATCTATATATTATTTTAAAAAGGTATATTCAGATATAACTGATATGACTGATTATGTTTATAATAGGTCAGAAGGAAGGATATTTGAAATGAAAAATTCCAATCAAGAAGGACAAATAGGTCTTTTAAAAACTGAGTTAATTAAGATGACGAATATTCTTAAAGAAAAAGTAGAGCTATTAAATAATGATAAAATATTTTTAAATGATACTATATCAGATATATCACATCAGCTAAAAACTCCTATGACATCGCTTATAATACTAAATGACCTTATGTATGAGGATATACCGAAGGAAACAAAGGTTGAATTTTTAGATAAAATAAAATCTCAGTTAACTAGGATGGAGTGGCTTATAAAAAGTATGTTAAAACTTTCTAAGGTAGAAGCTAAAGTTATAGATTTCAAAAAAGAAGAAGTGGATATTAAAGAGCTAGTAAGAAGAGCTCTTCAGCCAAGTTTAATTCCAATAGAGCTTAAAAATATAAATTTAGATATAAATGGAGATGATGATGCAACATATTATGGAGATATAGATTGGTCAACGGAAGCTTTATTAAATATAATAAAGAACTGTATAGAACATACTCCTAAAAATGGAAGTTTAACTATTATTTATGAGGAAAATCCATTATATTCAGAGATAATAATAAAAGACAGCGGAGAAGGAATAGATAAAAAAGACTTACCTCATATATTTAAGAGATTTTATAAGGGAAAGAATAGCTCAAAAGAGGATAGTGTAGGAATAGGGCTTGCAATGGCAAAATCTATAATAGAAGGTCAAAATGGAGATATATATGTTAAGAGTGAAATAAATAAGGGAACAGAGTTTCATATAGTTTTTCATAAAAGTTATAGTGACTAATATGTCACTTAAATCTTCACCTTAATGTAAGGCTTAAGTTCTAAACTATAAAGTATAGATTTGAGTTTGAATTTAAGAAGAAATTTAAATAAAGATATAACAATTATGGAGGATAATATGGAAATTTTGAAAGTAGAGAATCTAGCTAAAAGTTACGGCAAAGGCGAGGCAAAAGTAGATGCCTTAAAAAATGTAAATTTGTCAATAAATAAAGGTGAATTTATTGCAATAGTAGGACCAAGTGGTAGTGGAAAAAGTACATTATTACATTTATTAGGAGGAGTAGACAAGCCAACTAGTGGTAATGTTTATATAAATAATGTAGATATATATACTTTAAAAGAGAAAGATTTGTCTATATTTAGAAGAAGAAATGTAGGTCTTATATATCAATTTTATAATTTAATACCAGTACTTAGCGTAAAGGAAAATATATTACTTCCTGCAGAATTAGATAATAGAAAAATAGAAAAAGAATACTTAGATGACTTATTAAAAACTTTAGGACTAAAAGAAAGAGAAAATCATCTTCCGAACGAATTAAGTGGAGGGCAACAACAAAGAACATCTATAGGAAGAGCTTTGATTAATAGACCATCTATAGTTTTAGCAGATGAACCAACAGGAAACTTAGATAGTAAAAATTCTAAAGAAGTGCTTGAGCTATTAAAGCTATCAGTAAAGAAATATAATCAAACTTTAATAATGATAACTCATGATACTAATATTGCTTTACAAGCAGATAGAGTGATAACAATAGAAGATGGAATAATAAAACAAGATGAGGTGATATAAATGAACTTATATACATCTCTAACCATAAGATATTTAAAAGAAAATAAGAAGAGAACAATAGTTACTATAATAGGAATAATACTTTCAACTGCACTTATTTGTGGGATTGGAAATATATTTGAAAGTTTTATGGATTATCAAATTAGAGAGACTATATCTAATGATGGTGCATTCCATGCTACATTTTATGATATAAAAAAGGATGATATAGATACTATAACAAAGTCAGCAGGAATTTCTAAATCAGCTTTAAGTGATAATTTAGGATATTCTAAGATAAAAAATAATGATAATAGCTTAATTCGAGTTAAAAGTTATGATAATGAATCGTTTGAGGGATATCAAATTAATTTAAAAGAAGGTAAGCTTCCAATAAATGAAAATGAAATAGTACTTAGTGAATCGGCATATTCCTTAGTTAATAAAAATATAGGAGATACTATAAAACTTCAAATAGGAAAAAGAGAATCTAAAGATGGAGATAATGTATCAGGTTATTATTCACCAGAACAAGGGGAAAAATTAGTTGAATTAGAAAGTAAAAACTTTAAAATTGTTGGCATTATAGAAAGACCAGGATTTGAGTATAATGGAAATGGTGTAGTTACGGCAATAACTCACCTAGATATAAATAAGTTGCCTAAAAATAAAGATATAAATGTATCTATATGCGCTAATAAGCCTTCAGAAATATATGATATAGCCTCTAAAATATCTAAAAATTTAGGTTTTAAAGAAGATATCGTAAATGAAGAAAATGTATATGAAAGTGATTCATTATATTATTCTAGTGATAAAGGTGTATTTTATGAAAACTTATCATTTAATGAACATTTATTAAGAATACAAGGTGCAAGTGCATATACACATATAAATAACACTATATATATGATAATGTCAATTGTTACAATTCTAGTAGTTGTATGTACAATTGCAACTGTATATAATGCTTTTAGTATATCTATTAGCGAACGTAAAAAACAGTTTGGAGTACTTAACTCTATAGGTGCTACAAAATACCAGGTTATGAAATTAGTATTTATAGAAGCGCTTATAGTTAGTATAATAGCTATACCAATAGGGATAATTTGTGGTAGTTTAGCAATAGATTTAGTATTTAAATGTATACAAAGTTTATTTAAAAATTCATTTATAGCACAGATGAACTTAAGAGTGGTCTATAAACCATATATAATTATAGGAAGTTCAATTATAGTGATGATTACAATATTTGTATCAGCAATACTTCCAGCAATGAGTGCAGCAAAAACTTCTCCTCTTGAAGCTATAAAAAATAGTAGTAATTTGAAATTAGGAAAAGTTAAAGATTCCAAAATTATTAAACTATTATTTAAGGCTGAAGGAGTTCTTGCATATAAGAATTTAAGAAGAAATAAAAAGAAATTTAGAATAACTTTATTTTCTTTAATAATAAGTGTAGTTATATTTATATCATTTAGTGGATTTATGGAGTTATTTGTAAGATCAAATGAAATTCATACAGGTCAAATGAATTATGATATGAATCTATATAAAAATGGAGAAGTAGAAGATAATAATTTAATTAATGACTTAAGAAATATAAATGGAATTGAGAATTTTAGCATTAACAATTATTATACAGTGGGAACATATATAAAAGAAAGTAATATAGATGAAATTTATAAAGATTTAGTAAGTAAATATTTCGAATTTGAAGAGAAAAATAATGAATTTATATATGATTTCTTAAATAATCACATTATGTTCCCTGGAGATTATGCTATAGGTAAATTAAATCTTACTAGTGGAAGTATTGATAAAGAAAGAGCTATAAATGAAAATGGTATAATACTTAGAAATAAAAGTTATTATGAAGAACCAGGTAAAAAAGGTGATGTTTCTTTAACTAATTACAAAGTCGGTGATACTATAGATATTTATGAAGTAAGTTATGATGAAAATACTGGTGAAGAAATAAAAACACCAATTAAATTAAAAGTACTAGCTACTACAGAAGACTTACTTCCAGGAAATTTATCATCAACTCATATGGGAATTGATTTTATAACTTATGATGAAGTAGGAGAAAAATTAGGGTTTGATATAGATAAAAGTATGGTTTATATATCTACAAATAAAAATGAAGAAAGTAGAGATCTTATAAAAGCATTAGCAGAAAATAATGGATATAATGTTAACGATGAACTTGAATATGCTAAAGAGATGGAAGAGTCAGCAATGGCAATAAAAGTATTTGTATATGGATTTGTAGTTGTTATATCATTAGTAAGTATAACTAATATAGTAAATACAATAAGTACAAATATAAATTTAAGAAAAAGAGAACTGGCTATAATTAAATCAATAGGTGTAACACCTAGAGGATTTAACAAAATGATATATTTAGAAGGCTTACTGTATGGAGTATTAGCATTATTATATGGAGTTCCAATAGGGCTTGGAATAGATATACTTATGAATAAAACACTTGGAGATGTTATAGATGTTGGTATGATTCTTCCTTGGGGTGCTGTAGGTATATGCTTTGTAGGAATATTTGTTATAACATTTATTGCTTCTTATATACCAATGTCTAAGATAAACAAAGAAAATATAATAGAAAACATTAGGCAGGAAAGTATATAATTGAATAAAAAAAGGAGTATAAATTAATTTATACTCCTTTTTTTATATTAATGTCCAATTAAACCACTATCTGAAAGTTTATCATTAAACTTTTTAGTTACTCTATTTATAGGACCTTTGAAGATAACACTAAGTATAGTAAATATAGCAAAGAATATTAATAAAGCAATAATATCCTTATTTAAATTTGGCATATAAACACCAGCAACAGCTTCTCTTTGAGCTGATATTGCATAAGTAAATGGAAGTAATGGATTTACAGCTTGGAAAAACTTTGGTGTAACCTGAATAGGGAATGTTCCTCCAGAACCTGCAACTTGTATAACTAGTAAAATAACAGCTATAGCCTTACCAACATTTCCAAATAGAGAACACAATGAATAAACTATAAAAGTAAACACAAATGAAGTAAGTAATGAAACTAAAACAAATAACAATGGATTAGTCATAGTTACTTTTAAAATGAATATATCACCTAAACTTACTATAAGTGCTTGTAATAGTGCTATAGTAAGGAATGTAAGTCCTCTACCAAAGTAAACTTCATAAGGTTTATACTCACCATGTACTTCTGTTGAAAGTAAGGAGCAAAGTAATAATATTCCTACCCATAAAGAAAGTACAGTATAAAATGGTGTCATAGCAGATCCATAGTTTGCAACTGGATATAAACTGTTTGTTACTATTTCAACTGGTTCTTTTAAGAAATCTGAACGAGTTGTTATATCATTTTTCAATAAAGATATTAGTTCTTTCATATCCTCACTATTATTTACTTTAGATACAGCATCAACTAATTCATTTATAATATTTTTAGCCATTGGTATTTTTTCTTTTATAAAATCTACAGTTTCATCTGCACTTCCTGAGAATTCTAGAGCAGTTGATAGAATATTATTTACTTTAGGAAGCTTATTTTCAGCAGAATTTAAAACATCTAAAATATTATTAGCAACTGTAGTACCTTCATCAAATATATTATTTATAGGAGTAGTTATTTTTGAGTCAAAGTTATTTATTATATTTGATGTAATGCTATTAATATCTTTGACTACTTTTAATATACCATTTAAATTAGGTAAAGATGGAGTTTGTCCATTAGCTAACTGATCTTTTATAGCATTTAAGCTACTAGTAGCAGCATTTAATTTAGTATTAATACTTTCTAATTGAGTAATTACACCACCAAGTTGATTTCCAGGGACTAGTTTATTAAGTTTATTTAAGAAACTAGTCAAAGTACTTGTTGTAGAAGATAAATTTGAAAGTTTATTAGATAAACTATCTATTAATTCTGGAGCATTATCGTACCCTTTGTTTATTGCATCTATTATATCAGATACAGCAGATATTGCAGAGGATGATACGCTATTTATTATTTCTAGATCACTTTTTATAACTGGAGCAATGCTATTAACACTTGATTGTGTATCATTTAAAAATGATTTTACATCATCAGCTAATCCAACAGAATTAGTTAGTGTAGTTTGAATTAATGGCATATCTTTTTGAAGTTCTTTGACAATATCAGAAATTTGACTTGTAGCATCAGATGCTAAGTCAATAGTTTTATCAATATTTTTAAACTTATTTTGAACTTCAATAAGAGAAGTTTCAATTTTATTTAACTTTGGAAGTTCTGTCTCTAGTGTTACACCAATATCATTAAGAGCTTCAAACATTACTTCGCTTACTGTTTTTACAACTGTTTGATTTACCTCAAGTTGAATTGAGGTAGCTCCTTTATCTGTAATTTTTGGAGCAATAGCATTTATTTTCTCATTAACAGTATAGATTATTTCACCTTTTTTAACATCTTCCCTAACTAAAGAAGTTAAATTTTGTGAAAAATTAGATGGAATTTCTATTGATGCATAATACTTACCGGTTTCAACGCCTTTTAAAGCTGTAGCTTTGTCAACAAATTGCCATCCAAGTGCATCGTTATCTTTTAATTTTTCGACTACTTGATCACCTAAATTAACATCCTTATTTAATACAGAGCTACCCTTATCCTCATTGATAACAGCAACTTTTATATTACCTGTATTACCATAAGGATCCCAAGATGCTTTTATATTAAACCAAGCATATAAAGATGGTAAAATTGATAAGCCAACTATAACAATTAATAATGCAAAGTTGGTAAATACATTGCTAAAATCTTTTTTTAAGATTTTTAATATATTTTTCATATAGTTATACCTCCGACATATTATTATAAATTCAGAATGTTATTTAAAAATATAATATAACAATCATTTATTTTTGACAATAAAAGACAAGTGAAATATAGATAAAAGTAAAAAAGTGACGCAAATTCTTGTTATTTACATGATTTTATTTTATGTAAAAAGTAGACTTTTTATAGGGTCATAATTAATATTTAATTGATATGGTTAATATCCATTCAGATTGGGGGAAAAACATGAGTATTGTATTAAAAAATATTAGTAAAATTTATAAAAGTGGAGAAGTTGAAACCGTAGCATTGAAAAATATTAACCTAGAAATAAAAGATGGAGAGTTTGTAGTTATATTAGGTCCTAGTGGTAGTGGGAAAAGTACCTTATTAAATGTAATAAGCGGATTAGATAGTCCAAGTGAAGGTGAGATTTATTTTAATGATACTAAAATTAGTGATTATAATGAAAAGCAGTTGACTAAATTTAGAAGAGATTATTTAGGATTTATATTTCAGCAGTATAACTTATTACAAAATCTTACTGTAAGAGAAAATGTTGAAATAGGTAGTGCAGTTAGCAAAGATTCACTTGGGATTGATGAGGTACTAAAGTCAGTATCAATGTATGAAGACAAAGATAAATATCCATATCAATTATCAGGAGGAGAGCAACAGAGGGTATCTATAGCAAGAAGTATTGCTAAAAATCCAAAGATAATGTTTTGTGATGAACCAACAGGTGCACTAGATGAAAAAACAGGAAAACAAATATTAAATATTATTCAAGTTATGAATAATAACTTAAATACTACAACTATTTTAATAACCCATAATACAAACATATCATATATGGCCGATACAATAATAAAAATGAACTCAGGTAAGATTGTAGAGGTTATAAAGAATGAAGAAAAAAGAAAGGCAAGTGAAATATTATGGGCTTAAGAATCCTTTTAAAGAATACATTAAATATTTTTAAGAAAAAAAGATTACAGCTCTTAGCTATTGGAATTATAATTGGAATTAGTTCATTTTTATATACAACAATGTTTTACACATTAAATAGTATGAAGGATCCTTTTGAAAAGTTTGTAAAAGAATATAATCAAGAGGACTTTTCTATAAATATTGTAGATGGAATTACTAGCTCAGACATAGATTTATTAAATGAAAAAGAAAAATCTACTGTAAATAACATTCTTACATATAGCTTAAATGATATAAAAAATAAGAATAAACAACTATATAATAAAATTTTAGATAATAGAATTAAGAGATTTGAAGATACTTACAAAGACTTTGAATTAGAATTAAGAAAATATAAAGAGGTTAATTTTACATATAAAGGTGAAGGCAATAAAATTACATTCATTAAAGATGGAGAAAGTATAAATTTATCATACATAGAAGAAGGAGATAAACCTAAAAGTAACAATGAAATTGCAGTTAGTAAAATTTATGCAAATAAAAATAATTTAAATATAGGAGATAGTATACAAGTTAATAAAAATCTATACAAAATTACAGGATATGTTTTATTTCCAGATATGACATTACCAATAAATGGATCGGATTTTATAATAGATAACTCAAAAATTACACCGGCTCTTGTTGTTGATAATGAGTTTGAAAATATAAGTAGTAAAGAAGAGATTTATTTATCTGGTGTTGTGAAAAAAGAGTATAACAAAAACTATGGAAGTATAATGAATAAATTTGATAAAAAAGTAGTAGCTACATTTACTGAGAATAAAGATTTGGACTTTATAACAAATATAATATCAACTAAAAATCAAATAAGAAGTGGAGCGATATACGAAGAAGTTAAATCTGGTCAAGAAATAACTATCATACTAAGTGTAATTATGCTTATTATTGCTGTTATGATAGTCTTAATTTTAATTTATAAAATTATTAGAAATGAAAAATCTCAAATTGGATTATTAAAGTCAATAGGATATTCAGAAAATTGTATATTAATTCCATACTTAATTATACTTATAATAGTATCACTTCCAATGTTAATTATAGGTTATATTGGAGGAGTGTATGCATCTTCAAAAATGAAAGACTTTTATTTAGATTTTTATTTGATTCCAGATGCACCTATAAAAAGTAATTTGTTTATACTAGCTACATCAGTAATTATACCAATGTTAATAATTTTACTTCTTTCATACATTATAATAAAGAAATTGTTATCTAAAAAAGTTATAAATTTACTTAAAGAAAATAATATAGAAAAGGTAAGTAAATTAAATAAGATTAGTAATATATTACTTAAAAATTGTTCAGCAAAAAATAAGTTCAAATACTCTTTTATATTTAATAATACTAGCAAATTTGTAGTATTTTTTATAGGTATATTCTTATCATCAATGCTTATAATAATGAGCTTTATGATGATAGGATTTTTCGAAAAAATGACAACTGATTATTATAATGATGTAGATTATGTATATGAAGGATATGTAGATTTTACAAAGGGATTACCTTCTTTAAAAGAAGATGAAGAACAATTTATAAGTATAGAAAGTATAAAATATAAAGGCAATGTTATTAATATAAAAGGAATTTCACCAGATAATAAACTTCATAAGTTATATGATAAGAAATATAAGGATATAACGAAGGATTTAGATAAGGGAGTAATTATAAATAAAAGTTTCAGTAAAATTTACAATATAAAAAAGGATGACATAATAGAAATTGAAATAAATAACCAACGAATAAAAAGAATTGTATCAAATATATCAAAAGATTATGGTAATGAAACTATTTATTGGAGGCTAGAAGACATAGAGCATATTATTACCTACAAAAAAGATTTAAATTTAGGAATAAATAAAACTTACTTTAATGGGGTATACTCAAAATCTAATTTGGATGAATCCAATTATATAAGTGTAATAAATAAAAATGATATAATAAGTCAAAGTAAATTAATGCAAAAATATGTTGAGATTGCAGTTTATATAATGATTGGATTTGGTATTTTTATAGGAGTATTAGTTCTTTATATTCTTACTACCTTAACTACTGAAGACAATTATTATAATATTTCATTATTAAAAGTAATGGGATATTCTAAAAAAGAAGTTAACTCTATGATTTTAAACAGTTATCTATTGCATGCAATAATTTCATATTTTATAAGTACATATATTACTGTGGTAGGTTTTGACTATATCATAGGTTATATGGGCAAAGAATTTGGCATTGTTATGCCATTTGAATTTAAGATAAGCCACTTAGTATCAGGATTACTAGTTATAATAATTATATTTTTTTCTGGCACATTTGCAGCAAAGAAAAGAATAGATAAAGTTTCACTTCAAGAAGTATTAAAAGAATATAGAGAATAAGATAAATTATAAGAAATTAATGGCTATAATCAAAGAATTACGATTATAGCCATTTTAATTTTGAAGATTATACGAGTTATTAAATTTAAATGGTAGAATCACTTTAGTATAATTAGTAAAATTATTACTAATAATATAAGTATGATTTTTCTATTTAATTATATGAAATACATAAAGTAGATACATATTTTAAGGAGGTACTAATAAGATGAAAAAATGGGTTTGTACAGTATGTGGATACATTTATGAAGGAGATGCACCACCTACAAAATGTCCAGTATGTGGAGTTGGTCCAGATAAGTTTGAAGAAATGAAAGGTGAATTAAAATGGGCTGATGAACATAGAATAGGAGTTGGACAAGGGTTAGATGATGAAATACTAGAAGGATTAAGAGCTAATTTTATGGGTGAATGTACAGAAGTCGGAATGTATTTAGCTATGAGTAGACAAGCTGATAGAGAAGGCTATCCAGAAGTAGCTGAAGCATATTCAAGAATTGCTTATGAAGAAGCTGACCATGCAAGTAGATTTGCAGAAATGTTAGGTGAAGTAGTTGAAGCAAGTACTAGAAATAATTTAAAAGCTAGAGTAGAAGCAGAATATGGAGCAGCAGAAGGTAAGTTAAAGTTAGCTAAAAAGGCTAAGGAATTAGGACTTGATGCAATTCATGATTCTGTACATGAAATGTGTAAAGATGAAGCTAGACATGGTAAAGCGTTTTTAGGATTATTAAATAGATATTTTGAAAATAAATAAAAATAAAAAAGTAACATACTTATATTTATTGAGTATGTTACTTTTTTATTTTTAATTTTTGGACAAAAAATAACTATTTATACTTAAATAAAATATCATTGCATCCTTAAAATTTTTTAAATCTAAATCAAGTAATTCCTTAATTTTATCTAATCTATATATAAGTG